>DOVA01000181.1 GCA_003520315.1 Rikenellaceae bacterium
CAATCTCGTCATCATAAATAAAGTTTACCTCATAAGGCACACCATCTACTGTCATAATCACACTTGAAATATACCCCATGGCATCATACTGAAATCCGGAAAATCTCCCTTCAGGAGCAGAATAGCTTTTCGGAAGAGTTCCTGCTATGCCCAGCAGGGCAAGAAATGGCCTGTAGTTTTCATACGGATTGTACAACAAGTCAAGAAAAACTAATCCGACAGTGTTATATGCAAGAGCAACATCACAATCCTGAAGACTAACTTGTTCAAGTTCCTGACCTTCTGTGTCATATTGAACTATCTGGGATATTACTCCATCAGAGTCATAAGAGTACTCAACAAGAGGGTTGGAATTACTTTCAAATACTTCCTGAGTCAGATAATAATTAGAATTGTATGAAAACCTCATCAAGACAGAATTACTCTCCTGAACAGTTGTTGCTCTGCCCTGGGTGTCATAATAAATGTCACGAATATTACCTGTGGCTTGTCCTGCAGTTGCAGTCATTCTTACAAAGGAAGAATAGTAATCTACAACATAACTTTCCTTAATAGTGCCTTCTTCCTTAACTGTATAACCGGTAATTAATCCATAAGGCGAATATGTGACCAGTAACTCTCTGTTATTGTATCCGCTTTCAATTTTTACCATCAACTTGCCATATTCATACTCAGTGTCATCATCGTCGAAAAAGCCACATGATGACAGTCCTGATACTAATAAAAGCATGCTTNNCAAGTGTTTAGAAATTTTTTCATTTTAAATATATTAGTTTAATTATCTACTTACTTGCTTCCTGTACAAGATTTTTGAAGATTCCTATAAATGTGTCAATCCCGTTGGCTGTAAATATTTCAGGATGGAACTGAACACCATATACACTAGTGCTTCCGATTTTCTCTATAGCTTCAACCACCCCATCTTTAGATACTGCAGTTACTCTAAAACCTGGTGCAACATCCTTAACGGCCTGATGATGAAAAGAGTTCACTGCTGTTGAGTCAAGTAAAATCATCTTGTGAAGCAGTGAATTTTTCTCAATATATATAGAATGAGTGCCATATTTTCCAGGTGCTTTCTGTCTGTGAGACACTGAATAACCTTTGAACTGAGAGGGTAAGTCCTGATAAAGAGTCCCACCAAAGGCCACATTAAGAAGCTGTTCACCCCTGCAAATACCTAACAACGGAAGCCCTCTCTCCACAGTAAGTCTTATAAGTGCTATATCAAAAGCATCTCTGTCGGGAGCTATTTCTCCAAGTTGAGGTATAGGCTGCTCTCTATACCATTTGAGAGGGTCAATGTCTTCTCCTCCGGTCATTATTACAGCATCAATTCTATCTAAAATAGTTGAGAGAATTTCAATGTCATCAGTAATCGGTATGACAACAGGGACACCTCCTGCCCTTATAACAGCATTTATATAGGTTAATGGTACTGAAGTCTCTGTACCGTCACCCATTGTCGAAGAGATGCCAATCACCGGCTTTTTCGACTTAGAACTCTGCGCTGTGCCGACTATTGGCAACAAAGCCATAATCAACACTGTCAGAAATAGATAAATAGATAATCTGCTATATAACTTTTTCATGTTTTTATATTTTACTATACGTCAATTCCTGCAGTCTTGCTACAAATATAGTGGAAAATAATCATCATTTTATTATATATTTGTCATGATAGATTCAAAAATAAGAGGATATGGCAAAGGTTAAGAAAGCATGGTTCTGTACATCCTGTGGAAATGAAAGTCCAAAATGGATGGGCAGATGTCCTGCGTGTGGTGAGTGGAACACTCTTCAAGAAGAGATTGTAAGTAAAGAGAATCCTCTCAGAGGACCTTCGACATCATTAAGAAATGGAAGCAGATCGACAAAAGTTGAGCCATTGTCTTCAATTTCCTGTTCAGAAGAAAACCGCATATCTCTTGGGAGCACAGAACTTGACAGAATTCTTGGAGGTGGTCTTGTAACTGGATCGCTTATACTAATCGGAGGAGAACCCGGAATCGGTAAATCTACTCTGTCTCTTCAAATACCTCTTCGCTGTCATAATTTGAGAACTTTGTATGTGTCAGGAGAAGAAAGTCCATCACAGATAAAACTCAGAGCTCAACGCCTTGGTGGAGAGGGGGAGAATTGTCTTGTACTGAGCGAAACTCTCATCGAAAACGTTATTGAAAAGTCAAATGAGATTATACCCGAGTTGATAATTATTGACTCTATTCAAACTATGTATTCTCAGGGTGTAGAAAACTCTCCAGGCTCAATTTCTCAAGTCAGAGAGTGCGCCACTCTTCTTCTCAGATATTGCAAAGAGACAAATATTCCCGTTATTGTCATAGGTCATATAACCAAAGATGGGATGATTGCTGGACCTAAGATACTCGAACATATCGTCGATGTAGTTCTTCAGTTTGAAGGGGACACCAGACACTCCTACAGAATTCTTAGAAGTATCAAAAACCGTTTCGGATCTACTGCGGAACTTGCAATCTTTGAAATGATCAATTCCGGTCTGAGAGAAGTGACAAATCCTTCTGAAATGCTTATTCCCATGCATGAAGAAAACCTTTCCGGAATAGCAGTAGCTTCTATGCTCGATGGTACGAGACCTTTCCTGATAGAGACACAGGCATTAGTGAGCACGGCTGCTTACGGTACACCTCAACGATCTGCTACAGGTTTTGATGTAAGGAGGATGAACATGATACTTGCTGTCTTGGAAAAAAGAGCAGGATTTCACCTTTCTGCCAAAGACGTGTTTTTAAATATTGCAGGAGGTCTT
>DOVA01000061.1 GCA_003520315.1 Rikenellaceae bacterium
CTGCCACTCTTTGATCGATAATCTCCTATTCATAATAAAGAAATAAAAAAGCTCTCCAAATTTTGGAAAGCTTTTTTAAATTCATATGCATGAATGTAAAAACTATGAAAGTTTGTTTACATGTGCAGCAATACCGCTTTTTAAATTTGCAGCTTTGTTGGCGTGAATAATGTTAACTTTAGCCAATTTATCGAGCATTGAATAAATCTTTGGCAGCATTGCCTCCGCTGCTGCTTTGTCGGTAGTATTACGTAATGCCTTTAAAGCATTGCGAGTTGTTCTAGCATAATACTTGTTATGCTCTCTACGCTTTTCGCTTTGGCGAGCGCGTTTTTTTGCTGATGCATGATTTGCCATTTCTTTTCTATTATATTTTTTGTAGTCGGTAGGGGAATCGAACCCCTATTGCAAGAATGAAAATCTTGAGTCCTAACCTTTAGACGAACCGACCATGCACACCCTCCCAAGATTGGGAGTGCAAAGGTAAAAATTATCTACTTAGTTCCAAAAAATATTAGAAGAATTCAAAGGAGTAGATTATGGATTCAACTTGACGTAGGTAATTCCTTTTATCATATCTTGGCGCATATACAAACGCCTCAAGGATAATCAGATTCTTCTTCTCCTTGTCAAGAAAAATATGGTCAACGAAAGGCCCTCCCATGAAATCATTCTGCACTTCCCACAGGCTTTTGAGTTCTGCAAATGTTCTTTTATTGTATTTTACCCATCTGAACCCAGGCTCTATTGTCATATTAGTGGTCATGTAGGTGTTTTCTAACGGCCCAGGAACATTACGTGCTAATACCTCGTTTCTTATTTCCAATATTCTTGAAGGCGTAAAATCCGAACTGTCCCTGAAAGGATACCTGTATATAAAAACGCCCTGGATTGTATAGGTTGTTTCGTAAGAGATCCATATGAAATCATCAGTTCTTTTCTTAAGTGTATAGCCTTTTGGAAAATATGGAGATCCCCCAAAAGTAGCAGTAACCACATCTCTCAATCCTCTTTCTTCATACTTTTTAGCATTGGCAATGTTTCTGTTCCTTTCTGCTTGCAAAAAAACATTTATGAGTTTATCACTCTCCCTGTTTATAAGATCTACAGCATCCTTTGCATTTGCAGTTGAAATTGTTACAACTGTTTGTGGGGCTGCCCAAACATTCTCCTGATAAGCAATTGTGGGCTCCTTAACATTAACCCCAGTGTGAATAATAATTATGTTCCTGTGGATTTGAAAGATATTGGAAAAAGCATTTTCAGGAATATTTATGAGGGTGAAAAGAGGTTCCCTCTGGGGAAGATAGGGATGTTCTTGAGCAAGGACTGAACGTATGGCAATTCCCGGATCTGACTCCCAGTCGCCTTTGCTTATTACTACAACTATTTCACCTGCCTTTCCACTTATGTTTGGCATTAATTTAGGGCCTCCCTTACATGAGGCAAGAAGTGATCCGATGATTATGAGAAGTAAAAAATTAAAATTTTTCATATTCTTGTTATTTTATTTAAAAAGTCTAGCAATGTCGTTCCCGAAAGCGAGAAACATTATAGCAAGCAAAATGAGCATACCTATGACTTGGGCAATTTCAAGGAATTTATCGCTAGGTTTTCTGCCGGTTATAATTTCATAGAATAGAAAGAGAATATGTCCTCCATCAAGTGCAGGAATGGGTATAAGATTTATTACTGCAAGCATGATTGACAGCCAGGCTGTTATGTTCCAAAATATATCCCATTCCCAGGAGTTTGGGAAAATACTGCCAATAGCAATAAAGCTTCCGACAGATTTGTAAGCTTCAGTCTTCGGAGAAAATATAAGACCCAGTTCCTTGACATAGTTAGTCAGGGTAGAAACAGTCTTTGAAATTCCTGAAGGAATTGCCTCAAGCAGTGAGTAGTTAACCTCAGTAACCTTGAAAAATTTGTGAATATCCGTGTTAAGATATACTCCGATTCTCCCAGCGGTATCAACAAGCAGTTTTTTCGGGATCATAACTCCACTCCTGTTAATAACACAATTGACAGTGTCACCTTTGTGTTGTTTTAAAATTTCCTGAATGTCCTGAACAATAAACACTTTTTGAGAATCAACTTCGGCAACTCTGTCTCCTCGCATCAATCCTGCATTGGCATTGAGCGAACTGTCCGGGATGGAAAGAATTTCGAAAGGTACTCTGAGTGTAAACATCCCGGGGGTATTCAGAATTGCCGGTATATAATTTGGATTAATATTAATAGTGACCTCAGCTCCATCTCTCAAAACCTTAACGCTTCCAGCTTGATTACGAGCGATATCGATCTGAATATCCTGAAACTTTTCGACAGGTTGACCATCAACGGAAATTATTTTATCTCCATTCTTGAAACCAATTTCCCGGGCAAGCTCATTGCATTGAACACCATAAATAGCATCTTCGTTTTTAAGATATTCTTCTCCCCAAGTAAAAAGGGTTGCGGAGTAGATTAAGATTGCCAGAATAAAATTAAAAAAGACGCCTCCAAACATC
>DOVA01000017.1 GCA_003520315.1 Rikenellaceae bacterium
TGATGGGTGGTTACCAGCACAAAAAATATGGTGCCAATAGTTTCTATTCCGTATCCTACCCTCAACAGTTTGAAGAGACGAGGACATTTCTCTCTGCAATTCAATACATGTGCGAAAGCAAAAAATGGCAAATCAGGAGTTCGATATACCAAAGAAGACACTATGATAGATTTGAATTGTTTCGCTACGAAGCAGAACCTTGGTATACTGGACATAACTATCACCAAAATGACATTTATGGCTTAACTGCAGAAGCAGCACACAAATGGAGCCCTGAAAGCACAACAATATTTGGAGCCGGCTTTAGAATTGAGCACATATACAGCAATGTTTTAGGAGATTCTCTGAAAAGTGAGAAAGAGGTACCATTTGAGACAGATATAAAGTACTCACGCTCAAAACAACGCAATATTTCTACAATTTATTTAAAACAAACAGAAAGACTGGGTAGATGGCTGTTAACTGCAGGATTGACTCTTGATCATTCAATAGGCATAACTCATTTATGTTACGGATTTTCAAGCTCTTATTCTATAGCACCTCACTTTGAAGTTAATGCATGGATAAACAATTCATTCAGGAATCCTACATTCACAGATTTATACTACAAAAGCCCGACACAAACAGGTAATATGAATCTGCGCCCAGAAGAAATGATTACAGGGAGAACCGAGTTTAAATATTTTGTTAACAATGTTTTATCCTCTTTATCAGCATTTTACAGAAGGGGTATAAGGATGATTGACTGGACACGGGAAAGCGGATCCGATCAGTGGCGTGCAAGTAATATTACAAATGTTAATTCAGTAGGTCTTGAATGTTCGCTGAGATTTTCTTTTGACAACAATTATCTAAGAAGTGCCAGTTTTCTTTATGCATGGTTAGATGTTTCAAAGAAAAGTTCAGGATTGCATTCACTCTATGCCACAGATTTCCTACGTCATAAAGCTGTATTTACTTTTGAACACTATTTGTTAAAAGATTTGTCGGCAAGTTGGATACTTTGCTACCAGAAACGAGCTGGGACTTACCTTGACAAAGAAAATGCTGAAACTCCATACAAAGGCTTTATTTTGACAGATCTAAAGCTTTCATGGAATATTAGAAAATTCATCGTCTCAATGACTGCCGCAAATCTATTCAATAAAGATTACCTTTACATAGGGAATCTGCCCCAACCCGGCAGATGGATAAAGTGCGGGGTTGAGGTCAGAATCTGACTAAGCTACTGGGGTTTGAAAACCAACTTTTGGAATAAGAGTATAATTGATTTAATTTTACTATATATTAAACCAAATAGTAAAAAAAATATCTAAAATATCTATAGAATAATGAATAATCAACCTCTTAATCTCATGAAAAACAAAATCATTATCATGTTAGTTTCCACAGCTTTAATTTCCGGCTCGTGTAAGGAGTCTTCCAAAGAGAAAGATGAAATTCCGATAGCTAAGAGCACAATCACTGTCACTGACGGTAAATTTACACCAGAGGTTATGCAAAATCTCGGAAGAGTGTCTGATCCACAGGTTTCTCCTGACGGAACAAAAATCTTATACGGAGTCTCATATACAAGTATTGAGCAAAACAAGAGCAATAGAGAGCTTTTTGTAATGAACATTGACGGGAGTGACAACAGACAAATTACATCAACTCTCAAAAGTGAAAATAATGCTCGTTGGATAGATGGAGGCAAAAAGATTGCCTATCTATACGAAGAACAATTGTATGTAATGAATAGTGATGGTTCTTCTCCAAAACAGATCGGTAATGTCGAAAATAGAATCTCAGAATTTGCCTTTAGTCCTAAAGGAGATAAAATATTGTATATAAGTAGGGTTAAGTCAATTGAAAGACCTGTTGACAAATATCCTGACCTTGACAAGGCAACGGGAAGAATAATCAAGGATTTAATGTATCGCCACTGGGACGAGTTCGTTGAAGCAATACCCCACCCTTTTATTACTGATTTTGATGGAAAATCTCTTTCAAATACAGTAGACATATTGGAAGGAGAACCATATGAATGCCCAACTCTGCCATTTGGTGACATGACTCAGCTAAGCTGGAGTCCAGATGGAGAAAACATTATCTACTCCTGCCGGAAGTTAGCGGGGAAGGAATATGCATTTTCGACAAATACGGATATTTATTTATACAATATTGAATCGAAAAAAACTGAGAATCTTACCGAGGGAATGATGGGATATGATACAGATCCTCTATATTCTCCTGATGGAAAATCAATTGCATGGATAAGCATGAGACGGAACGGCTATGAAGCCGACAAAAAAAGGCTTTTCGTAATGGATCTTGATTCAAGAACAAAAAGAGAACTAACAATCGATTACCCCTACAATGTCGAAACTATTACCTGGATGCCGGATGGCTCAGGACTTTTCTTTACCTCTTGTGTAAAAGCTTTAACTGGCGTGTATCAAGTGACACTGGCTGACAGTTCAATAAAGTTGCTCACAAAAGGACAATTTGATTTCGATCGAGTTCAAGTCTCGAGAGATAAACTTTATACTATTTACAAAAGTATGTCAATGCCCAATGAAATAGTAGAAATAAATATTGCTGATGGTTCTTACAATCAAATAAGCTTTGAAAACAAGGCAATTCTTGACCAGGTGAAAATGGGGAAAATAGAGGAAAGATGGATAAAAACTGTAGACAATAAAGATATGCATATGTGGGTTGTCTATCCACCAGATTTTGATTCATCAAAAATCTATCCTGCACTGCTCTTCTGTACAGGTGGCCCACAAGAAACTCTTAGCCAGAATTGGTCGTACAGATGGAATTTTCAGCTAATGGCTGCACAAGGCTATATAGTTATTCTGCCTAATAGAAGAGGCACAACTGCTTTTGGACAAGAGTGGTGTGAACAAATTTCAGGAGACTACCCCGGATTGAACATGCAAGACTATCTCTCCTCCGTCAAAGTGATGAAAAACGAGAAATATGTAGGCAAAGTTGGCGCCTGCGGAGCCAGTTATGGCGGATATTCCATTTACTATCTTGCCGGTATACATAAAGGTCTCTTCTCTGCATTTCTTGCACATGATGGCATTTTCAACCAGGAACAGATGTATATGATGACCGAAGAAATGTGGTTCCCTACATGGGATAATGGTGGTGCTCCTTGGGATGACAATCCTGTTGCCAAACGTCACTATGCACTATCACCTCATAAACTTGTTAAAAATTGGAATACTCCTATAATGATAACTCATGGGGAACTGGATTACAGAGTCCCTGTAGAACAGGGCATGGCAGCTTTCAATGCCGCAAAAATGCTGGGTGTACCTGCCCAGATGTTACTCTTCCCTGACGAAAATCACTGGATTCTCAAACCTCAAAACAACATTTTGTGGAACAGAATGTTTTTCGAATGGTTCGACAAGTGGCTTAAAAATTAAAATAAATACTAACACAATTTAATTAAAACAATATTAATGAAATCCAGATTCCTTACGATTGTCTTTATGACAATATCAATCTGCTCATTTGCGCAGAAAAAACCGCTGGACCATTCTGTTTATGACGGATGGAAATCTATTGGAGGATTTAGCCTTACAAAAGACGGCGGATATTCAATGTTTTATATCAACCCACAAGAGGGAGATTCTGAACTTGTTTCTTTTAATGTGACAACAGGTCAGATGGACACTATTCATAGAGGAAACTCTTATAAAATTACCGAAAATGGCAAGTATGCCGCCATGATCATAAAACCAAAACTTGCTGAGACAAAGGCTGCTAAACGTAAAAAACTTAATGCAGATCAAATGCCTAAAGATTCATTAGGGATTTACAATCTGCAAACAAAGGAGTTAAAAAAGTATCCATATCTCAAAGGTATGAAGACAGCAAGATACATTAGTGATTTTGTTGCATTCCAGACAACACCTCCTGCAGATACTGCAAAAGGGAAAAAGCCAGCTAAAAAGGAAAAAGAAGAAGGCAGTGATTTAATGATTTACAGATTTTCCACTGGCGTCATAGATACCATAAAGTATGTAACAGACTATGATTTTTCCAAG
>DOVA01000187.1 GCA_003520315.1 Rikenellaceae bacterium
TGAGATAGTTATTCCTGATGACCTGATATCGGAAAGCATATTATTACTGTAGGAATCGAGTTTCAGGGAAAGATCTTGGATTTTGTAACCTTTGTATCCCAGCTCTTTAGAAGAAAGAGTGAGGTTCAGATTGTCATTTTCATCAATTTCAACCAAAAGTGCACTTTTTTCAGCAATGTCAAGTCCAGGGAGAAGCAGTTCATTAATTGCTTTAGTATTGAAAGTGTTGATTATCAACTGATAATGTTTGCTACTGTCAATATTTTGACTCCATTCCTTTTTAGCAAGAAGAGATGGAATATGACGGTCAACAGTTGTTCTCAAAACTTTTTCGACAAATCCGGTAATGAAATCTGAACCTTTATATGTAATATCTGCAAAACCGGACTTAAGGGTAAGATTAAAGTTGTTTTGATTTGTTAGCGATTGAATAATTATGTCTCCAATATTAAACTCTCCGTCTCTATTTTTGTATTCAAGAGATTTAGCACTTATTGTTCCAATGATATCACCATCAACTTTATGAGTAAAGTTTGCCAGGGTTTTGAAGCTAATGACAGAAACAGAGTCTCTTTTATCAAGATTAAGGGCTGCAAGATCTGCATAAGCAACATCGGCATAGAAGTCGTAATATGAATCTTTTTTTGAGGAACGGCCAAATATTCCCTGGAAGATAAAATTTAAATTTGGATCATGGCATATTACTCTTCCGTCAAATTTATTGTCAACATAGCTTCCTACGGAGTATATATTTGAATAGGAATAATCTTTGAAATCTATTTTTCTGACAGCAATGCTGTCTATATTAAATCTGCTTCCACCATATCTTTCATCTCTGATTAGTCCACTAAGTGTACTTCTAAATGTGGTTTTGCCTATATTGCTGTTTTGAACAAGAAGTCCAATGTTAAAGTTATTAGCTTGAAGCTTTCCTTCAATATCCAAACCATGTTCTGAACGATTTTCTCTTAGTAGAATATCCATATAAATGTCACCAATGGATGAGGTTAAATTGCCATTTGCCACAAAGTCGGAAAATAGTCCTGCGACTCTGCCTCTAAAGCTATATTTAATGAGTGGGGACAGTTTCGAGAATAAGTTTTCCGGTTGATTACTGTTGATTGAAGAGACTATTCTCGATATATCGCTTGCCATTGTTTCGGCATTATTGATATCGAGAAAAAGCATAGTTTCTCTTATACCAGGAAGACCAGATATCCTTGCATTCAGACTTATAAATGAAAGGCCTGACTCTGAGGTTATGTTTAAATCTTCTGTTCTTAGAGAGGAGACAGTGCCTTCAATTTTACCACTGGCATAGATAGAGAGATTGTTCCCTTTTAATGAGGGTGCGAGTTTAGAGAGTGTATTAAAACTTATGAAAGCGTTGTCAAGAGATGTTTCTATTTTAACACTGTCAACAAAATATTTGAAACTGTTAATACCATTAAAGTGCAATTTTAAATAGTCTGCTCTTAATTCCGTCTTACTATCAAATAAATATAAATCGTCAATAAATATTCCTCTTCGGCCTATTTTTGCATTACCACTTAACCTGTCAATTCTTAACCCACTCTTTTTTTCTACTAATGAGAGATTTATCAAGTCTCCCTGGAGCATCTTGTCTTTGTTTTTAAGATCTTTTATTCTTAAGTCTGAAATATCGCATGTTAAATCTTTGAAAGATAAACATTCTCCATGTCTGTCAGGTGCTTTTGAACTGAAATCACGGAAAGTTAATTTAATGTTTCTTGCTCTTATATCGTTTATTCTGAGTTTTGTATTAAAAAACAGAGTTGTGTCTTGACTTTTATTCAGATTAAAGCATCTTTCAACATTAGTTGATTTGTCTGCCCAGGTTATCAGGTTGAATTTACCATCGTAAAGTGAGATTTTCTTGACATAATATCTGTTCCTAAAAAAAATATCCTTTGCAGAAAAACTTATGGAAATTTTTTTACAGCTTATAAGGGTATCAATATTTGAGTTGTAGGTAATAGACAGATCATTTATTATTAGTTTGTTAAAAAATAGATAGCAAACTTTGCCAATTGAAATGTCAGCCTTAAGATTTTTTGAAAAAATTCTAACGATTTTTTCAGTAACTTTTGTTTGGAGATCCGGATCTTGAAGAGCAATGTAAAAACTTGTTGGAATAAGTATTACCAACAACAAAATGACAGTTGCTATTTTTTTTACAATGTTGATAGCTGCTTCCTTTATAAGACAAAATTAATCAAAATAGTGGAGGAGTTTGTTAAAAATAAACCAAATTTGTAGAATTTATAGTGGCTATGTGGCTATGGATATTATAATACTTGGAATAGAATCATCATGTGATGACACCTCTGCTGCAGTTCTTAGAAATGAAATGTTGCTTTCAAACGTTATGGCAGGGCAGGAGGTTCACAGTAAATATGGAGGGGTGATACCGGAGCTTGCATCAAGGGCTCATCAGCAAAACATAGTGCCTGTTGTCGACAGAGCTCTTAAGCTTGCAGAAGTTTCGTTGAACGACATTAATCTCATAGCTTTTACCAGGGGACCGGGCCTTTTAGGATCTCTTATGGTAGGAACTTCTTTTTCAAAAGGGCTATCTCTGGCAACAAACAAACCAATAGTTGACGTGAATCATCTTCAGGGGCATCTGCTATCCCCTTTTATTAAGGAGCCTGGCAAGGAGAAAGAGTATCCTCATTTTCCTTTTATTTCACTCATAGTTTCTGGGGGACATACTCAGATAATAGTTGTGGAGAGCCCTTTGAAGTTCAAAATTATAGGTCAAACCATAGATGATGCTGTGGGCGAAGCATTTGACAAATGTGCAAAAATGCTTGGTTTGGGATACCCCGGAGGTCCTATCGTGGATAAATATGCAAAACTTGGCAATTCCAAAGCCTACAGTTTTGCAAAACCAAGTGTAAAAGGACTTGATTACAGTTTTAGTGGTGTTAAAACGTCTCTCCTTTATTTTTTAAGAGATAAAATGAATGAAGACAAGTTTTTCATATCAAACAATATCAATGATATCTGTGCTTCTTTTCAGAAAACTTTGATTGATATATTAATGGAGAAATTATTTTTTGCTGTCAAGAAAACGGGAATCAGAGAAGTTGCCCTTGGTGGAGGTGTATCAGCAAATTCGGCTCTCAGGGAGAGAGTATCTTTGGAAGGAAAAAGGGGAGATTTCAAGGTTTTTTTACCGGAATTTAAGTTTACTACCGATAATGCGGCTATGATTGCAATTGCCGGATATTATCTGTTCAAGTCCGGGAGGGTAGCGGATTTGAGCGTTGTCCCTATCTCAAGAGTAATGGACTATAAGTAGCTCATTTTTTTTGTATTCTAAAAAAAAAGGTTAAATTTGTTTTAGATTAACAAACTAAAGTTTCATTTTAACTAAACATTTATGAAAAGATTCACTTTAATGATCTCACTACTGTTTCTGGCGTGTCCTTGGGTTGTTTATGCCCAGAACATAAAGGTTACAGGAACAGTGACTGAACAGGGAACCAATGCTCCTGTCCCTTATG
>DOVA01000028.1 GCA_003520315.1 Rikenellaceae bacterium
ATGCTGGCTTTATCCAACAAAAAAATCATCGGTTTTGATTTATGTGAAGTAGCGCCAGCTTCTGACAACGAATGGGATGCCAATGTCGGAGCAAGATTACTTTATAAATTGTGTATTTATTCACAATATAATTCAAAAAGACAATTAGATCGATGAGCCAGCAAACGACTCCTATTACGAAGATCAAACGTCCGTCCACCAAGTCTGCATTTAGATCCTTTCTAAACAATCAGCACAGTGGAGGAATAGCATTGCTGATTTTTGCATCTATTTCGATTATTGCAGCCAATTTTGAACCATTAAATTTTTTAACTAAGCTG
Organism: Rikenellaceae bacterium; assembly: GCA_003520315.1. The sequence goes on from DOVA01000028.1 coordinate 321, forward strand.
TGGGACAGAGAAATAGGTTTTTCTTTGGGCAGCTTTGAGCTTAAGATGTCTCTCCTGCACTGGATCAACGATGGTTTAATGGCTCTCTTTTTCCTTTCTGTGGGTCTTGGGATAAAACGTGAGCTTGTTACAGGGGAGCTTTCATCAATTAAACGCGCGTCTCTCCCAATTATCGCGGCATTAGGAGGCATGATATTCCCCGCTTTAATTTATTCGGCATTCAATTATAATACTCCGACCCAAAATGGATGGGGAATACCAATGGCTACTGATATTGCTTTTGCAATAGGAGTTATCTCATTAATGAATAAAAGAGTTCCCCATTCATTGAAAGTTTTTCTCACAGCTTTGGCCATTGTCGACGATTTAGGCGCAATCATCGTAATAGCGATCTTTTATCCAACACATGATATTAACTTTACAATGCTTTTATGGGCATCTGCCATAATGATAATCCTGATAGCCATGAACAAGAAGAATGTTCAAAACGCTGTTTTTTATATTCTTCCAGGCTTATTGCTTTGGCTTTTCATATTGAAATCGGGAATACATTCAACTATTGCCGGAGTACTTCTAGCTATGACTATCCCGGTAAAAATGAAAGAAGATAATTTAACGAAGAATAGAGTTCCTCTTTTAAAGAAAATGGAGAGTTTCATTACTCCAATAGTTACATTTATAATAGTTCCTGTGTTTGCCCTTGCTAATGCAGGAGTTAAATTTTCAATAGACTTAAGCGGACCACTTCAGAATATCTCAAAAGGTATTTTTTGTGGCCTGGTCTTTGGTAAACCAATTGGAATATTCCTCTCATCTTATGTCGCCTGTAAAATAGGTTTGGCCGATTTACCAACAAATTCCAACTGGAAAATGTTATTTTCAGTAGGAATAATTGCTGGAATTGGTTTTACAATGTCTATCTTTATCGATAATTTAGCATTTGAAGATCCTGACATAGTTGCAGCAGGTAAAAGAGTTGTTTTGCTTTCCTCATTAACTGCTGCCATAATTGGATCCTTAATTCTATACGCTTCAACTAAAAAAACAATGGAAACAAACAAACCAAATAAACAAAAAAATGAAAACAATTAAATTTATTTCTGTAATCTTAATTGCACTCCTTGTGTCAACTTCTTGTGGTAAAAAGGAGAGCACAAGCACTAACAGTAATTATGGTATTTCCCAATCAGCTATCGATTCAGCAAGTTATGCAGTCGGCATCACTTTGGGTTCAATGATCAAACAGTCCAATTTTGGTGAACTGAATCTGAAAGAAGTTACCAAGGCAATGAAGGCCGTTATTGACGGAGACAGCCTAAAAATAAGCATGATTAAAGCTAATGAAGTGATCCAGAATTTCTTAATGAAAAGACAGGAAGCTATTGGCGCAGAAAATAAAACCAAAGGTGAAGAGTTTTTAAAAGCCAATGCAACTAAAGACAGTGTTGTAACAACAGCGTCTGGTTTGCAATACATCATTATCAACCCAGGATCTCCGCTTAAACCTACAGAAACAGATACAGTTCAGGTTCATTATGTAGGAACTTTGATTGACGGTACAGAATTTGATTCTTCATACAAGAGAGGAGAGCCTGCAAGATTTCCGCTTAACGGTGTGATCAAAGGCTGGGTCGAAGGTGTTCAACTTATCGGTGAAGGTGGCAAAATAAAACTCTTTATCCCATCTGAACTTGCATACGGCGCTCAGCAAGCCGGCCCGCAAATTGGTCCAAACTCAACACTTATCTTCACTATTGACCTGCTGAAGGTTAGTCCAAGCAAACCAGTTGCAGAGACAAAAGCTGCTAAATAAATGTGGTTATGGCTATTGAAATCACAGGTAAACTGATAAAAAAACTCCCTCTTCAATCCGGATCTACTCCTCGTGGAGAATGGAAGAAACAGGAATTTATCATCGAAACACAGGAAAATTATCCAAAAAAGATCTGTATGAGTGTGTGGGGAGATGATGGAATATCAGACATTGAACGCCATTCAGAAGGAGATATTCTCAAACTTTCAGTCAACATTGAGTCAAGAGAATATAACCAAAGATGGTATACTGATGTCCGCGCGTGGAGAATTGAGAAATTATCAGGCGAAAATACTGACAATAGCCCTCATTACAATTCTCAACCTGAACATCAGAATTCATCTCAAATCTCTAACAGTGAAAATTATGATTCCGACTCAGAGATAGATGATCTTCCTTTCTAATTAATAGTCACTCTATAACGACATATGGAGCTGAACAAAAGAATATTTTTTTGAGTCAGCTCCATTTATTTTTTATCTTGAGCGACGTTTTATGGATTCCGAAGGAATAAGACCTTCTCGTCGCCACCAAGTTATTTGCCTTTTGGCATAGCGTCTTGTATTGCGTTTAATCAACCAAACCGCTTCATCAAGAGAAACCTTACCATCAATATAGTCAAACAGTTCAGAATAGCCTACAGTCTTTAAGGCTGTCCGTTTTCGAAACTGATACAGCCCTGTTGCCTCTTCAAGAAGGCCAGCTTCCATCATCTTCTCTACTCTTAGATTTATTCTTTCATACAACTCTTCTCTCGGCCTGTCAACAACTATCTTTTCTATTTCAAAATTCCTCTTCTTTTGAGTATAACTTTTGAAGGATGAAAATTTTCTTCCGGTCATCAAAGTAACCTCCAAAGCCCGTATTACCCTCTGAGGATTTGTAATATCTATTGAATCGTAGCTCTCTCTGTCCAACAACCTCAATTCAGATCTAAGAGAATCAAGTCCCTCAGTTTTCAATCGAGACATTAAGGTCATTCGTAACTCTGGATCGCTTTTTGGAAAATCATCCATGCCTTTGCATATGGCATCAACATAGAGACCGCTTCCGCCAACCATCACCAGATTATCATGATTCTCAAACAATGTTTCGATAAGAGGTAGTGCCTCCATTTCATATTGGCCGGCAGTATAATCATCGTGAATAGAATGTGAAAAAATAAAATAGTGTTTAACGAGAGATAATTGTTCAGGAGTAGGAGGCGCAGTGCCAATTTTCATTTCTCTGTATATCTGGCGGGAATCGCAAGAAATAACAGGAGAACCAAACTTAAGAGCTAGTGAAATGGCATAATCAGTTTTGCCGGCAGCAGTTGGTCCAACGATGATGGTCAACCTCTTTCTAATCATCAGTATC
>DOVA01000126.1 GCA_003520315.1 Rikenellaceae bacterium
TTCAGCTTCAACTACGTTAGTTTTATTGCCACTTTTCAAGCCTTCTGGTACACGATATTCTATAACCGCGGGCTTGATTTTAACTCTTGATGAGTCTCTTAACGGTTTTATTCTACCGTTATAGGATAATGCATTGCTGAATCCAATTATTTCTGGAAGACAACGGAAGTGTTCTGTCAGCATAAGTGGCCGGAATCCTGATGATTTTGCAATATCATAAAGAGAAGTTTGTCCATTGAATAGATGACTATTAGGTATGCCTGTAAGGTATTGCTCTATTAGAGCATCAACCTCGTCTTTCTTCATGCCCACCGAATCCGGGCTTACCTGTTCATCATCTCCGACAATAATAATTTTTTTACCTAAGTACAGTGCTGCGAGTGCAAGGATATTTGATTGACTGGCTTCATCAATTATGACAACATCAAATTTATTGTTACGAGGGTCAAAATTTTCAACCACACGGTTTAGTGGCATAATCCAGACTGGTATGGCAGACTGGCAAAGTGGCATTAATTCCCTGGCTTTTTTCATCAAGGCAGGCGCCTTTTTCCCTGTTGCTTTTCCTATCTGTCTTATGGTAGTCCTCCAGCCTTCAATTGCCTGTGCTTGAGCAGGAGTTCTATTCTTTATTTTTTCAAACCAAGCTTTTTCATATGCTAAAATTTGTGCATTCTTGGTTAGCCTCATATTAAGATCGAGCAAGTATTTCTGTGCTTTGTTTGGGTCAAATTCATCAATTCTTCGAATTTGATTACTTAACTGAAGCCATTTCCATGCGTGCTGTATTGAATCAGGTACCTCTTTTTTTCCATGAATACCTTGGCGGTATTCTATAGCTCTAGCCCATTCTCTTGCTACATCACCAAGTTCATTTAGTAATCTTTTCCTTTTCATGAAAGATTCTTTTTTTGATAATACATTACTCAATGTCAAATATGAAGCTTGATACTTATCCATTTGCTTCTGGTTTGCAGCAAGAATTAGTTCGTTAACAAAACCACTTGAACCAATAAATTCATCAAGATAATCTAGGAATTCAGCCCATTCTGCTTGAATACCTGCATATTCTATTTGAGTAATCTGGTACTCAAGCGCAGGAATCAAACCCTCATTCAGTTTCGCTTCAATTGAAGATATTGGGTTATTAAAATCAACTATGCTGAATCTTTGGAATTCAAATTCATCGATAACCTTTATAGCAATTTCATTAATCAAATCGATCCATTTATTTTCGTACCATGAGAGTGAACTAATGATGATATTCTGGTAATTTTTTCCCTTAACCTCGAAACCATAAGTGTCTACAATAAGGTCACTACTAGACTCAGACAAAAGCCTATTGATTTTCTTAACCAACTTAGCTTTATCCAACTCATATTGAATCAATTTATGAACAACTAGCCAATCCTTTCTATACTCGATTGGCCTGCCATTATTTGTTATGCTACCTTTAATTGCTTTCCACTTAGGCTTTGATAATGCTGCGAAAAAATTTACAGGAATTTCTTTTCCTGATTCAATAATCTCATCTAGAGTTGATAATGGATTCTCGAGCATAAGCGCAGCTGAGATATCATAGTCCTCATCAAGCATAATTTTTCTGACTATTTCATAAGATTCAATTAATCTTTCAAATTCGCTCAAAATTTCAGCCCATAATTTCGGATAACTTCTGTCCTCAATGGATTTACTAATTAACATTTGCTGAAGTGGGGTGAAATTTTCAAGTTCTGAAAGCATGTTTTTACACTTACTATTAAGACCTTCTATGGCTGATTTAATGACATTATCTTTGAATTTCAAAGCTGGAGTATATCTTAGAATTTGACTTTCCTTTTCCTTAAGAAAGTTTATGTTATCCTTGAAAGTCTGAGGAGTCCATACCTTTGAAAAATCCGGCACTCTGTGCTTCAACACCTCTTCATCTGAAGTAGAAATTGAATCATTCGTATCATATAAAAAAATCAAATCATCAGAACTTATTGACAGACCTATTGTGTCATCACTTGTTGAACCGCCAATATAATCCAAATTCCCTATCCCACTTTTTATAAACTTAGCAGCCTCTATAGGCTTTATTGTCTCGTTGCCATAAACTATATCCTTATATTCCAAGGATCTATAGTATAGAAGTTCGTTACTTTTTTTCTTCGACTCTTCGATAAGTTTTTTTCTTTCATCTTCAAGTCGAATTATCTTATTTTTTGAATCAAATAAATCAAGAGATGTACCTTTTGCAGCTATCTCATTTATCGCTGCATCCATCTCTTCCTTTTGTGATTTCGAGCTTAGTAGACTAATGCACAGGCTTTGCAAGTTTAGATCCTTGTTAATAGGATCCTTATATACTTTATCTTTAAGGACCTTCAATGCTTTTTCTGTATGGCTAGTCACAAGCACACTGCTGCCTTGACTCAAAAGATGTCCTATCAGATTTGCTATAGTATGCGTTTTACCAGTTCCTGGAGGCCCTTGAACAAGTACAGCACCGTATTGGTCCAA
>DOVA01000270.1 GCA_003520315.1 Rikenellaceae bacterium
TACGCTCAGCCCCCCCAATATAATCGAGAGAGAAGGCAGCAGTTCTGTCTCTCCGTTGAGAAAAAGGAAAAAGTTTGGGTCTTTTAAAAAGAGACTCTCGACAGTGGGCGTGAATCCGCCTACCTTTCCAAGAACTGCTATAGGAACAAACAGAAGAGCAAAAAACATTATGCTCCCCTGAAAAAGGTTGCTCCAGCTGACGGCCATGTAACCCCCGAGAAACGTGTACATGACAACGATAACAAGTCCGACAACTATTCCGACACTGTAATCCAGGCCAAAAGTTGCGTTGAGCAGTTTCCCGCTCCCGATAATTTCTGCGGATGCGTTTATTATCATAAATATTATTATTGCAACACCTGAAACTATGGCCACAGTACCGCTCTTGTCATTGACACGTTTTTCAAAATACTCGGTTATTGAATAAACATTGTAAACTTCGGTTGCCACTCTGAGCCTGTTGGCAACAAAGATCCAGTTAAACATAGTGCCGAATATCAAACCTATCATGATCCAAGNNAGCGTATGCTGCTCCCGGAAGTCCCATCAGAAGCCATCCGCTCATGTCAGATGACTCTGCAGATATTGCCGTGACCCATTTGTTGTTTGATCTGCCTGCGAGTGTATAATCGGAATATGATTTTGCCCGCAGGTAAGTTATCACGCCTATTGCAATCAGAATAACGATATAAAGGACAAATGTAATTGCACTTATCAACAAAGCAGACACCTCCTATTAAAAATTGGCTTTTTTGTAAAACACATAAGAAATCACGATGCTACTCCAAACAGGCAGCACGAACAAGAACCATTTACCGGCAGAAACCATCTTTATTCCTCCTTTTTAGAAATAAATTTTGAGTATTTCACAACATAATGGCATAATATCAATCTAGCTAACTGTACTTCAATAAGAATAAACAGTTAATATTTTGACTTATGTACACTTATCATCAGAACATGTCTTCGCATGTAGTACAATCTTGATTTTCTATACTATGGTTTAGAAAATATTGGAGGTACATCTGTGAAAATTGGTGAATTCAGCGATCTTTTTGGTCTAGCACCCGAAACTGTACGTTATTACGTAAATAAAGGACTGCTTGTTCCCGTTTCTAAAAATGAACGGTACGATTTCGACTATGTTGATGTGGATGATATGCGTCTTCTTATGAAGCTGAAGTCATTTCGTTTTTCGCTCTCGGAAATTCATAGGATAATGTCCCTAAGGCGATTGAGTAATTTTGACAGCAAAAAAGAGCTTATGGATTATATCGACATACTTAACCATCAGAAAAAAAATATGCTTCTTGAAAAGAAAGAGATCGATTCTATCATTAACGCAATAAAACATGAGATTGCATCTGCAACAGGCAAACATAATCCTGTTGAAAAGAAAAAATACGGCGTACCATTGGTATTCCTACAGTATCTGGCATGCCCTAAATGCCAGGGAGAACTTAAAATCAGTAACTGCAACATTGAAAAAGATCATATTCTTTTCGGAGATCTGACATGTACTTGTGGTTTCAAAGCAGAGATAAAGAACGGTATTCTTATAGGAGATTCAGGGAAGATCAGCAAGTATGACTGGCCGGATCTGGAGCGAAACTGTTACCGCCTTATGAACCCAACTTTGATATCATATATGCATAAAGCATATCATTGGATGCTCGAAAAACTCAGGCAGAAAAACATTAAAGGCAAGGTCGTCCTAGAGGATTTTATAAATAATTATTGTTTCTGCCAGATGAACTTCGAACTAATGGATAAAGATGCACTTTATATAATTACGGACAAATATCCTGAAATAGTAGCAGTCTACAAAGGCTTGATCGACAAACTCAGTCTTGAACACAATATAATTTACATAGCCTCTGCAAGCAATATGCTTCCCTTGAAATTCGGATGTGTAGATTTGTATATCGATTTGGATTCTGCAAACGAATACGCTCTATACAACGATGGATATTCTACTGAAGCATTAAAAAATTATTTCAATAAAGATTCTTCCGCTTTGGGGCTTTTCTTTTCGTTCAAGCCTAAGAGCTCATCTTTTGCTGAGTTGCACAAGCAGTTCCCGGAAGCTTGGGAGAAAAGCTATGACATCTCTTATTTCAGGCAGCATCTCAGAAAGACATGGAGACAAATTCTTGCTGAAGAGGCAATAGGAAAAGTAACAGACTCAACTCAAGAAGAAATCGCATACTCATACCACATCCCCGGAGAAGTAGGAGTAGATGTTTATCACGTCGAGGGTTTTTTAACTGAAAGGATGTCCAAATAGTGCAGACTTAAAGAAATTAAAAAGAGTACCAAGGGTCAGACCTACACAATTGATATTTCTTACAATCCCCCAAAACCCCAGCATAGCAAAAGTTCTGTCTTGTTTTTGACCCATGGAACTGCTTTTTAAAGCGGGAAAATGATTTTGCCGGGAAATATGGAGGGTCGGGCAAGCGGTGGTTAAAGGCGGCCGGGGAGTGCTCCGGCGGCAAGCAATTGGCAAGCGATCGGTTAAAGGCGGCTGAGCTATGGCTGAGCGTGGCTGAGCAATGGCTGAGCAGTTGTAAGGAGCAAGGGGCAGACCTGGGGAATTTGCTCGCTTCGCATTGCGGTGAATTTGCAGCCTCCGAGCTGCGGAGAAGCAGATCGCGACATATCTCAGCAACTATGCCCTTCATAAACTTGCCTTTTCGTGCAAATTATCATCTTTCAAACTTGCTTTTTCGTGCTGATTTGAATATATGGAACTTGCCTTTTCGTGCTAAAAGTGATATGGTGCGTTTATACCAAGTAAATTCTCTGCAAGGAGTGAGACCTGTCATGACCGAGGAAAAGTATGCTGTCGTCCTCAAACGAAAACTGTATGACCGTTTGTTGGAGTGGAAGAATAAGAGCAGAGGGACCAGCGCACTCATGATCGATGGTGCGAGGCGAGTTGGAAAAAGCTTCCTCTGCCGGCAATTCGCTGAGAAAGAGTACGAGAGTTATATAATGATCGACTTTGGGAACGCACCGGTGGAGATCCTTGATTTGTTTGCATATGACAGCTCGAATCTGGATCTTTTTTTCGCAAAGCTTTCCGCCTTCTACTCTACATTGCTCCACAAAAGGTCGTCGGTCATTATATTTGACGAGGTACAGCAGTATCCACGAGCAAGATACCGTCTCAGCTGTCAAGTATAAAAGTAAACTTTG
>DOVA01000073.1 GCA_003520315.1 Rikenellaceae bacterium
CAAAGATATAGACCCTGTCTGACATGTCTACCTCCTATATGCTCTTTGCAAAAATCATAAAAACACTAAACGGATTAAAAAGGTTTTTAAATGAAAAAAGACAGAAGGATTCGCGTGACAAGTTATCTCCCTTCCTTATCGTTACTATGGAAAGTCTACTTTTGTCCAATCCGGTTCAAATCTTTCAGAAAAAAAGTTGTGCAGTTTATCAAGGAGGCGCTTCCAACCGGTCTTAAATTCATACGCCAATATGTCTTCAAGAAACGGTACAACTAAGCCAAGTGTGTCCTTTGGCAGGTACGCCCTTGCTCCCATTTTATAGGAACGTTTCAAAGTTTCACCGGAAAGGGCATGCCCGGTCAACATGGCAACCTTTAATTGCTTTTTCACTGCAATTTCAAGAAGGTCAAAACCCCGGACTCCCATGATATCGAGAATGACAACATCATACTTTTCTGATTCAAGCTTCTTAACGGCCTCTTCATAGCTGGCAGCCTTGTCAAAAGTACAGTTCGGGCAAGCATCCATAATCTCACTTTCCAAAGTCGATAAAACATCCGGTTCATCATCGACTGCGAGAATTCTTTTACCATCTAAAATAGATTCGCTCATAAATCTTACTCCTCTTTTATCAAGGTTTGCCTGAAATTTAATTACAATCCATTAAAACTTCGTCAATTGTGGTGCTGTATTCTTTCCTAGTGTTGTCATATGCTTTTTTTAAGTTTATCATGTTTGTCATTTCGCATTCAAGGACATGTTCATGCAATTAATCTCGCTTCTTTTACTTCAAGACTTTACATCCCACAATCCATCAGCTGGTTATTATTTTTTTCATAATATCTTTGCCCGTACGGGCACTTTTTTGAACCATTCCTCTGTCATGGGTCTATCTAATATGTTTATATATCTATAGTTATTTTATTTTTGATACTGCTCCAGTTTTTTTATTTATGTAAACTTTTCAGGAAATCCAGTGCAACTGCAACAGAAATGACATCGCCGTACTTAGCGTTTATATCTGCAAGACTCACTAGATGCGTCAGTTCTGCACGGTCGCCAACCGCCTCCTCTACAACCATCATCCGAAAACCATAGCTGACGCCATCTACAACTGTTGCACGGATACAGCCACTCGTTGTACATCCGGTTACAATTATCGTGTCCACCCGAGCTACATTTAGCAGAGAAATGAGGTGCGTGCCGAAAAAAGCAGATGCATACTTTTTAACAATAAGAGGTTCATCCATCCTGCGCTCGAGGGTCTTGTCGAGTTCTACCGGTTTTGTTCCTAATATAAGTTTGTCCGTTGGCGTCTTCACTCTCCAGATACCGGCATCACTCATATTAGGCTCATATGCTACAGTGGTAAAAATTATAGGAATGCCTTTTTTACGGGCCTCTTTCAACAGGGTTTTTGTGTGCTTCAGTTGAAAACTGAAATCTGCCCCAAGAGGGGAAGCTTCATCCGTAAAGGCATTGATGAAGTCCACAACAAGTAAGGCAGGTATTTTACCAAATCCAATGCTTTTCCCGAACTGTTTCTTTTTATAAACATCCAGAAGTTCCTTTAAGTTTTTATCCATCGCCTTTCCTCCTGTAAGGTATACTTCATTTAGCCTTGAATACGGGGGGCCTCTTTTCTAGGAATGCCTCCAGACCTTCCTTTGCGTCTTCAGTAGCGAGCAACGACTTGACCAGCGAGTCCTCCAGCTCCAGCCCCTGGTCAAGAGGAAGATTCATGCCGTCCAGCATAGCTCTCTTGATAGCTCTGATAGCAAGCGGGCCTTTCTTACATATTTCATCCGCCCATTCAAGCGAAGTAGAGACAAGCTTCTCCTGGGGAACCACTTTATTCACCAGTCCAATACTAAGCGCTTCTTGTGCATTAATAGTCTTTGTCATAAACATAAGTTCTGCTGCTCTGGCAATACCTACGAGTCTGGAGAGCCGCTGGGTTCCTCCTTGGCCAGGCATAAGCCCCCACCTTGCCTCACCCATGGTAAAAGTAGCCTTCTCGGATGCAATGCGTATGTCACATGCAAGCGCCATCTCAACGCCACCACCGATTGCTACACCGTTCATCGAAGCAATAAACGGCTTATAGATCTTCAGCCCTTTCCTGATCGAAGGGGGGACGATTAGCTCTCTCTTCATAAGTGAAGTGATTGACTTCTTTAAGTCGGCACCAGCACAGAAAGATTTCTCTCCGGAGCCAGTTATAACCGCAACCCAGCTTTCGTCATCGTCCCGGAAACCAATGCATGCATCGCTGAACTCCTGATACATTTGAGGGTCGAGTGCGTTTAAGGCTTCAGGCCTGTTGAGGGTAATGATTACGACTTTACCCTTTTTTTGATAGTCTATACCCATTCTGTTTTCCTTCCTCCGGACTAATCTATTTTATGATACCCGAAACCATCGGTAGAAAAAGTGTTATTTTCGGGAACACGATCATTAATATCAGGGCACATGCATCAAGAACGAGAAAGGGCAGAACCGATTTGAAAACCTCTTCCACCGTAGTGTCTTTATACGCGCTAGCAAGTGTAAACCCCATCAGGCCGAAAGGCGGGGTCTTTCCGCCAACCACACTATTTACCAAGAAGACGAGACCGAATTGAAGAGGGCTTATACCGGCAGCGGTAATGACTGGCATAAAAATGGGGATCGTTATCATCATAATGGAGACTTGGTCGATAATCATGCCGAGGATCCAAACTACGCCCTGGAAGACAAAGAAAAGCATAAGCGGATTTACTTTCAGATTGGATGCGAAGTCTGCAAAACCGGCAGCTATACCAGTAATTGCAAGTAGTTGGCTGAAGCAGGTTGAGCCCACAAAGATAAAATAGATAATCCCGAATATTTTTATAGTTGATACGAAAGATGCCTTGATGAGGGCCCAACGGAGTTTGCCGAATAAAGCACCGACTACATAACAACTGAATGCGCCGGCAGCGGCTGCTTCTGTAGGCGTGCATACACCAAAGGTTATAAACCCTACCACGCAGAAGATTATAACCAGACAAGGTAACAGTTTAATGCTTGCCCTTAATTTTTCCACAAATGATATGTTGGAGGGTGTAGCCGGAGGTACTAATCTGGGGTCCATCTTACACTTGATAAGTATATATGCGATATATAAGCCGATAGCA
>DOVA01000142.1 GCA_003520315.1 Rikenellaceae bacterium
CAAAGCTTTGATTGCACCGACATGAGAAAGTCCCTTAGCACCACCACCACTTAATACCAATCCCACACTTTGAGCAGAAGCAGCAATAGCTGATACTGACAAAAGCATTATTATTACAATTTTTTTAATTTGCATAATCTTACCTTTTAAGGTATTTTTGTAGGGAAATACAAAGGTATAAAAAATCGTATAATAATTCAGATAAAATTATGAAGGCAAACATTTTCAATACATTGATAATTATTTCATTAGTACTTTTCTCATGCAAAGGTAACAAGGGTACCCAGCAACAGGAAAATAAATTGGAAACAAAAGATACTGTAAAAATGACTGCAACACTTGCATTTGATCCCTCAACTTTAGGGGAAGAACCTGTTTTTGATATTAATACAACATTAGGGACAATAAGAGTTCAACTCTACAAAGAGACACCAAAACATAGAGATAATTTTGTAAAGCTTGCTTCTGAACATTTTTATGACAATATTCTATTTCACAGAGTTATTAATGGTTTTATGATTCAGGCTGGTGACCCGTTGACAAAAGACACTCTTAATGCTGATAAATTTGGTACAGGAGGGCCTGGCTATACAATTCCGGCAGAGATAAACCTGAAGTTTAAACATAAAAAGGGAGCATTGGCAGCTGCCAGAAGAGGAGATGCGAGCAATCCTGAGAAAGAATCTTCAGGTTCACAGTTCTATATCGTCCAGGATCCAAAGGCATGCAGCCAGCTTGATGGCCAATATACAATCTTTGGTGAAACAGTCAGTGGTTTTGATGTCATTGATAAAATTGCAGCAACTCCCACTGACAAAAGAGACAAGCCTCTTGCTGACATTAAAATATTGAACGTTGTGCCGGTTATAGAAAACAAGCCAGCTGCCAAATAATTACATAGTTTTCTCTATCATAAGTTCCTTCATTCTTTTTGCCATTTTGGAAGCGAAGACAAAATCGTTTAATTTCTTGTTATCAGATAAGAGAATATTGTTTTTGTCCCCTTCCCAGACAAGTTCTCCCTCATGGATAAATCCAACCTGATCGCCAATTCCCATAACCGAGTTCATATCATGTGTATTGACAATTGTTGTTATATTGTACTCTTTGGTTATCTCATATATAAGCTGGTCTATTAAAATGGCAGTTGTTGGATCAAGACCAGAATTGGGTTCATCGCAAAACAGATATTTAGGATTAAGAGCTATAGCTCTCGCTATTCCGACTCTTTTTTGCATACCTCCACTTATCTCACTTGGGTAGAGATGGTTGACATTTACAAGATTAACTCTATTAAGACAAAAATTGACTCTTTCAAGTTTTTCTTCACTACTCCAATGTGTAAAGAAATTCATTGGAAACATTACATTCTCCTCAACTGTTGCAAAATCGAACAGAGCACCACCCTGAAACAACATCCCAATCTCTTTTCTAATTTCTCTCTTATCATTAAAATTAAGTTTGTTATATAGAGTATCTCCAAACCAAACCTCTCCTTCATCAGGTTCATAAAGCCCAACAATTGATTTTAGCAATACAGTTTTGCCTGAACCACTGGCACCTATGATAAGCGAACAGTTTCCCGGTTCAAAACTTATTGAAACATTTTTGAGGACATGCGTGTCACCAAATTTCTTGCAAAGGTTTGTTGTACGAATCATCTGTATTATGTTATCAGTTCAACATTAATTGTGTCACCACAAGATTAGCAATAAGTATAGAGACGCTGCTGACCACTATTGCTTTAGTGCTCGATTTACCTACACCGAGAGAGCCTCCAGATGCATAATAACCATAAAAGGCGGATACACTAGTGATTATGAAACTAAAAAGAGCCATTTTAATCATGCTGTAAAAAATATAGTAACCTCTAAAGGCAAACTGCAGTCCGGTTGTATAATCGCTGAATGTAACAACCCCTGTAAAAAATACAATAATACCTCCTCCAACAAGCCCGAGCATAAAACTCATGAGCATCAACAAAGGATTTAAAAGAGTTGTAGCAACAAGTTTTGGAAGGATGAGATAATTTGCCGAGTTTATACCCATCATCTCCATGGCATCTATTTGTTCGGTGATTCTCATGCTTCCTATTTCAGAAGAGATATTAGATCCAACCTTGCCAGCAAGAATCAGTGCAATCATTGTTGAACAAAACTCCAGCACGAGACTCTCTCGTGTCATATATCCAACGTACATCTTTGGAATGAAGGGGTTTTCAATATTATATGCTGTCTGGATGACAATTACACCACCAATAAAAAGAGAAATTACGGCAACTATGGGAATGGAGTCGAGAACTAGTCTTTCGGCATCAACAAAAAACTGTTTCCAAAATATTTTAGCTTTTTCAGGCCTGCTGAAAACCATTTTCATTAGTAGGAGATATCTACCTACCAGCTCAAGGGCAACTTTCATTTTTTTAATTTTATTGGCTCTTAAACTACAAAAATACTCTTTTTTGACTATATTCGTGCCCGATTTTTAACTGAGAAGAGGTTGAATTTTATATACAATTTTGTTTTAGAGTTATTTTATGCAGCCATGTCGCTGCTGGGCAAGGTAAACCGCAAGGCTCACCTCTTTACTTCCGGAAGGAAAGGTCTGATAAAAAAAATTAATGCGGAAATTGATCACTCGGCTGAAATTATATGGGTTCACTGTGCTTCTGTAGGAGAATTTGAACAGGGAAGGCCTTTAATTGAGCAATATAGAAAGGAACATCTTGATAAGAAGATTTTAATTACTTTTTTTTCTCCATCTGGTTATGAATTAAGAAAGAATTACAGTCAGGCAGACTGGGTTTATTATTTGCCCATAGATACCAAAAGAAATGCAGTCGCTTTTTTGGATGCTGTCAAACCATCAATGGCACTTTTTATCAAGTATGAATATTGGTACAATTATCTTCAGGAACTTAAGAGAAGGAACATTCCCACATATGTTGTATCTGCCATCTTTATTCCAGGACAGCGGTTTTTTAAGTGGTATGGTGTAATATTCAGAAAGATGCTTAAATGCTTTTCGCATATTTTTGTTCAAGATGAAAGGTCAAAGACATTACTAAAGAGTATTGGAATCGAAAATGTTACAGTCAGTGGTGATACTCGTTTTGACAGGGTTAAGACAATTGTTCAGTCTGGTATCACTATCCCCCTTATCGAATTTTTTAAAGGAGATTTTCTTTGTTGGGTAGCCGGTAGTACCTGGCCTGCAGATGAGAGACTAATAGCTTCAGTTATGGCTGATTTGCCGTCGCATAAACTTATCATTGCACCGCATGAGGTTGATGGAAAGCATATTGCAACTTTGGTTAACATGTTTGCAGGATGCCGAGTTGTCAGATATTCTGAAGTAATTGGTAAAGAGGATGATCTAAAGACAAAATTGTTATTACGGGAAGCAAAGGTAATGATTATTGATACAGTTGGAATACTCTCTTCGGTATATCATTATGGTTTGTTTGCATATATTGGTGGAGGCTTTGGTACTGGGATTCACAATATACTTGAGGCTGCAACTTACGGGTTGCCTGTCATATTCGGTCCGAAATATTCTCGTTTCAAAGAGGCTGTAGATCTTGTCAGTTTGGGAGGAGCAAAAAGCATTACCGGATCTGGGGAGCTTGCTGAATCATGCAGGCTCTATCTCGAAGATCCGGTAATACGTAAAACAAATGGCCGGATTTGTCTTGA
Organism: Rikenellaceae bacterium; assembly: GCA_003520315.1. Next base: position 3,696 of record DOVA01000142.1, read on the forward strand.
TTACATTGATAGAAATGTAGGTGCTACAAGAAAAGTACTGGATGGAATTTATAACTTAAATCGAATTTAAGTTATAAATCGACTCGTATACCTATATTACCATTTATCCCAAACCCCCAGTAGCCTCTGAATGTGGCCATAGCATGATCGGCGCCGTCTTTCCCTCTTTCTATGTATCTTTCGTCAAGGAGATTGTTGATATTAAGAAATAGAGTATAGTTTGAATTTTTCCCTGCATTTTTAATACTTCTTCTCCAGCTGGCACTTAAATTTACCAAGTTGTAGTCAGGCAATTTGAGCGAATAGGACCTGTCGTTAGGATTAATCCTGTCAGTAGGTTCAAAATCTGCATATAGACGACCATTATACATCCAGTCAAGATAGATCTCAATACCATTTCTTAATTTGAAACTGGAGGTAATACCGCCTTGGGTTTGTGGTGCATCTCCTACAGGCAGACCATCACTATAAACATTTATTTCGTCTATTTTAAGTCCTGAATATTGGTCATAAATATTAGCCTTAACGTCATTTTTCCAATTCCAATGTCCAACAGAAAGATTACCTTCGAAAGAGAGCCATCTGTATGGGGCAAATGTGACAGTTAGTTCTGTTCCATAGTGCAATGCATCAAGTCCCTGAATCATGAAGGAGACGTCATTATTATCCTGTTGAGTATATGGATTTGATACAATTGTCTTATTTTTCCAATATGCCCAATATCCGGTCAGTTCCAGAGAGCCTCTCTGAAATATATACCTGTATCCTGCTTCGGAAAGGAAGTTTTTTTCATTTTTCACACCGGACGTTATTTCATTAGTACCTTGGGCAAAGAAAACACTGGAGTAAGGTATTCTGCTGTAGGCAGCAGCGTTGAGGTAAATGGAACTTTTCTTCGTCAGTTTATAATTTGCTCCGCCCTTTGCGCTGAATCCTGATACTGTTACAAGATCACTCTTACTTCCTGTTGCAAGGCTGGAGGGATCATCAACGTAATTGTATGTATCCCATCTTCTATAACTGTTCCACATATAAGATAGTCCTCCTCTTATATTCCATTTCTCGCTATTATATGCTTCTGAAATGTAGATTGTTGCGTTATTGGTAATTTTACCGTTTCTTGTTCTGATATAATCACCTACATGTTTGATCGGATTGCGTCCTGCTACACCGGCCAGTGAATTGGTAGCATAGTCTTCATACCAGTATTCTCCTCCCAGAAGATCAATTATCTTCTCCTTTTCCCAGGTAGAATAGTAAAGATAATGGACGCCACCTTCAATCTTAAGCTTATCGTTGATAGAGTAGGAAGTATTGTTTCTAATGCCTGCATGAGTGTGTCCTGCCAGATAATTACTGAGAATATTTATAGCGGAGCCAGATGCTCCTGTTCCTGTAACAGCCTTGTTGTCTTCTATCACAGAATCCCAGTCTATATGCCCATCTTTCTGATAGGAAATTATTCTTCGGCCTTTACTCTCAGACCATCTTCCTCCACCATCTCCAAATGTAAAGTATAATGTATTAGTCATCTCTATTTTTGAACCTGGCGAATAGAAATGGTTTAGAGTTATATAGGGTTTATGATAGAAATTTTTGCTCAGGTTTTTTTTCTCACCATTGAGATATCCCCAATTTTTGCTGTAACGGACGCCATATTTGTCAACTTCATCTTTGCTTAAACGTACAGACCTTTGCTCATGTCTGTCAGGAGAGCCCAAAACGGTGAGCAAAATTTTATTCTCACTGTTTATTTTTTTGCTAACATTAAATATATATGCCCACGAGTCAACATCTGTTGCTTCAACATATCCACTTCCACCTGTATAGGACAACATGGCTGAGACTCCCCATCCTTTTGGCAATAGTCCTGAATTATAACTAACAAATCCTTTTGCCTGTCCACCCTTGTCTGCACCGAAAGGAGAGAAGAAAAGGCCTCCTGAAACTTTCTGCTCTTCTGAAGGAGTTTTCGTAATGATATTTATACTGCCGCCAACGGAGTTGTCAGACAGCATTGAAGCCCCAATTCCCTTTTGAACTTGGATAGAAAATGTTGCATCGGCAAGCCCGAGCCAATTGTTCCAATACATATTGCCACTGACCAGTCCTGAAATTGGAATTCCGTTCAATAAGACAGAAATATTCTCCTGCTTGAATCCTCTTATGTTGATTTTTGCATCACCATAGCTTCCTGTTTCGCTTGTGGCATAAATACCGGGAATTCCTTTTAGAAGTTCGGGATATGTTCTTCCAAAAGCTTTCATGCTTATTTCATGCTCATCAACACTTTTAATACGCATTGGAGATGTTGTCTCCTTGAGATAGGATGCAGACATTATGATTTTGTCCAGGACAATTGTCTTTCCAATACTGTTTTTTAAAGAGTCGTAAATTTCGTAATCAAGGCTGTCTGGTACCTCGCTTACTGTAGAGATGCAGGTAAAATTTCCTGATGATGTGAAGCCGTCTGTCCGGCTTACAAGCAAGGCTAAGATAACCATCGAAACCTTGCGTGAAAGGTTTATAATATTTGTTTCCATAAATTCTTCTTCCTTCCAGACTTTAACTGT
>DOVA01000168.1:0-3259 GCA_003520315.1 Rikenellaceae bacterium
CTCTTAGCATCAAGCAGACTGAATTCGAGGAGATTGCTTCAGGGAAAAAAAGAATTGTAACCCTTGACATCAAACCTTCAAACTCCCACAAGTATATTGGTTTTGAAGATTTAATCTCACATACCAAGTACACAGATTGGGAAGCAATTCCCAATGGAACGCAAGATATATATATACAACCCATTAAATATGATTATATAATTATCAAACCTTCAAAGTCTGCTGGTGAAAAAGAATTTCCAAAATTGTGTTTTAAAGTTAAAGATGCAGAAGTTGTATGTTTGATGGACGAAAACGAAGATCAGATCTATAAAGTTGAAAAGGGACAGGAATACCCTGCAATGTGTATTGATTATTTTTTGGGAGAAATACTAAATGTTGACGATTAAAAAGGAGCTTACCTAAAAAGTACCTCTTTTTAGTCAGCTCCTTTTCTCAATCTTTAAAGCATCAGACTATTCATTGCTTTTTCCCTTGCGTTTTGCCTCTTTTGCAGCACGCTTCTCCTTAAGAGTCATTTTTGGCTCCTTCTTGGTTAGTTTCTCTCTATGTTCCTTTTCCTGTGACATAACAACTCCTTGTTAGATAATCATATCTCAATATTGAAAACGATGCAATATACTAAATTTTCAGCATGTTGCCCAAATAAATATCTTAAGATTGTGACAATGCTGCCCCAATAGCTGTTGCAAATTCGGCTTCAACAGGGAAAATAAAATTGGTACCATACATCCTTGAAACTTCCTCTAAGATTTTCCTGCCAATTCTGTTTTTACTCCCATTCCCCGTAATCAAAACATTATCATGACCTCGACTTTTTGCTGCAAATATTGAAATCACTCCTATTACCTGATAAACCAAATTAATTATAGCCAGTGCGATATCTTCCTTACGAGCAGTATCAAGCATTTTTCCAAAATTGGCAGCAGTGGCTTTTCTGTCAAGAAAGCTAATTTCGAGATCAGATATATCTTCAATAAGTAAATCAACTTGAGTAAGATCTCCCTTGTCTGCCAGATTAAGAATATTATCAAAAGTCTGTGTCTTAATCAACTCTTTGGCAAGTCCAATAATGGTACCCCCTCCAACTCCTGTTCCGCCAAGATGTGTAATTTTCTCTTTCGTTGCCTCAATTACTGAGGTCCCTGTCCCTATATTAGTAATTATAATATTATCACTTTTGGATAAAAACATGCCACCTATACCAATTGCCTCTATCTCATTTATTTTTGAAGTGGGAATACCAAAAATTTCAGAATTAATCTTCAACGAACCGGCTCCCGTGACTATTATTTTCTCGACATCCGAAATCCTAGTCTTACTCTCCATAATCATTTTTCCAAAAGCACCTGTTGCAGACGTGACAGCATCAAAAGCGCGTGTCTTTACAGTCTGAACAATCACACCATCCTGCACTCCTACAGCTTTTGTAGTCGTGCTGCCAATATCAATACCAATTACTACTCCACCTGTCGGAGTTTGTTGTAAACAGCTCATTAATAAGTATTTGATTTTTTAGATTTTAAAAAGCTTAATTTATAAAACACTAATTACAAGCCATTTACAACAAACTCCGACAGGTGGAGACCATTGCGAAATAATACTGCTCTTTTCATTTTCAAACAATTATATTTTTATTTATTCAAAGTTAAAAATTAAAAACCAAGTTCACTCTCTATGGGAGAAAGTGCATTGAGAGACAACTCGACAAATTCTTCCAGCTGCAATCCAAGGCATTCACACTCTCTGATGTTTTCGCGTTTGACTGACGCCGCAAATATCTTTTCTTTCATCCTCTTGACCACAGATTTAACTTTAACACTCGAAATTTTCTTATCAGGATACACAAGAGCTATAGCAAAGATAAAACCTGTAATTGTTTCACCTGCAGCCAGTGCATGCTGGAATTTTGTAGTCCTCTCCTTGCCTGAAGCCTTTTCATTATGCATTATAATGGCATCAAGCACCTCTTCAGGTAAATCCTCATTCTGAAGCATTTTAGCTCCTTCCAAACCATGACGGCAAGAGTCCCCGGCGGTTAATTCCACATCAATATCATGCAGCAACCCAGCAATTCCCCATAAATCCTTATCTTCTTCCAGACGCTCTGCAAGAGCCCTCATAACTGCCTCGGAAGCAAGACTGTGGGCAATCATTTTAGGATTATGCAAATTAGCTTTCAGCAATTGAAAATAGTAATCTCTGCTTTTCATGTTTTATTTTGTTTTATGATAAATTTGAGCTGAATTAATAATATTCTGCCATATACTGTAAGCAGCCAGTCCAACTGACACGAGAGGATTGAGATATGTAAACCCTATCCACATGGCAAGAGCAATGTTTTTCTGACCCAGTCCCTGCGTTGCAGCAATTACATCCTTATAATGCAGACCAACTTCCCGGCCAATTGCAAATTGCAGCAGGCAGGCCACAAGTGCAATCAGAGCCAGCCCAATCTCCATAGGAATAAAGCTTGACGGCTGTTGCACAACATATGTTGTTGCCTTGCCTATTACAAGAGTCAGTGTCAAAAACCACAAATAAAAGGCTATATCCTGCCCGTTAACAAAAAAATAATGAATCTTGTATGAAATTTTTCTTACAAATACAGCGATTATTAAAGGCAAAAAAATTAATGGCATCATCTGCTTTGCTATTACCAAAGATGTAGCCAGAAAAGTGCCCTCTCCTACACCTCCTGCCAAAGGCAGCAATAAGGGGAAGACAAGGGCGATAACAAAATAACAGAGCAAGGTATAAGAGACAATAGAGGCAGTATTGCCCCCGAGAATATTTGTTGTAACAGGAGCAGAAGTGGCTACCGGACACAACAGGCAGATAAATGCCTGCTGGGCAAAAAGCAGATTCCATCGATGAAGAGCAAAATAAGCAATGATAGAAGTTCCAACCTGAATGAGTATTAATGCAAGCGGCATTGGGAAAATGCTTAATTCTCTAAAGTCCAATTTACTATATGTAAAAAGAAGCATAAGCCCTATCAAATATGGAATTGCAGCATTTGCCACTAAAACCGCTTTTGGAATTATCAAACCCAAAAATATACCGACAACCAGTGCTATCGGCATAACAATACTTTTAAGTTTAGAAGTGTTCACCATATTAATTTTCAAATTTAGGAAATAATCATAACACTGACCTGTTCCCAAAAATCCGTACATTCAAAATTAGAGTTTTCGGACATAATTAATAACTTTAAGAATGTAATTATTGCCTATGAAACGCTCAAAATTTACGGAAT
>DOVA01000168.1:3302-3430 GCA_003520315.1 Rikenellaceae bacterium
TTTTACCTGTGGAAGAAAAAATATGGAGGTCTTGGTGTTTGTGAGATGAGACGTCTAAAGCAACTTGAAGAAGAAAACAGTAAGTTAAAGCAGATAGTTGCTGATTTATCTCTTGACAAGCAGATGCT
>DOVA01000055.1 GCA_003520315.1 Rikenellaceae bacterium
CAATTAATGTAATAAGGAGAATGCTCCATGTTTCTGGTATGGTACTTGATAATGCCAGTCCAGCTGTTCTTGGGCATTTAACAAAAAATATTCGTATTGCAGTGCTTAAAACCCCCTTAGTGGATGAAGATGTTGGTATTTCAGCCTCTATTCGTATTGTAAATCCTCAAAGTATGAAAAAAGAGGATTTTGTAGATGGTGGTACAGCAACAAATCCTATGCTTGAATTTTTATCAGAATGTATTCGCTATGGTATTTCTGTCTGTGTGGCAGGAGCAACCAGCTCTGGTAAAACAACAATTGCTGGATGGTTATTAACTACAATTCCTGATAATAAGCGAATATTTACCATAGAAAATGGGTCACGTGAGCTTGCCTTGGTTCGTGAAAAAGAAGGAAGAGTAACAAATTCTGTTATTCATACCATAACACGTGATAGTGAAAATGAAAGGCAAAGAGTAGATCAGATTACTCTACTTGATATGTCTTTGCGTTTTAATCCAGATATTATTGTAGTAGGAGAAATGCGTGGAGCAGAGGCCAATGCAGCACAGGAGGCAGCAAGAACAGGGGTAGCTGTTCTTACTACCATCCATTCAAACTCCTGTGAGGCGACCTATCGTAGAATGGTATCTCTTTGTAAACGAGCAGTAGATATGTCAGATGAAACATTGATGGGATATGTAACAGAGGCTTATCCTATTGTTGTGTTTTGTAAGCAACTTGAAAACAAGGAAAGAAAGATGATGGAGATAATGGAGTGCGAAATTCTGCCAGATGGCATAAGAAACTATCGACCGTTATATCAATATGTGATTACTGAAAATCGTATGGAGGATGGAAAATTTATAATTAATGGTTACCATGAGCAGACTGGTAGCATTTCAGATAGCCTTAGTAAAAGATTCTTAGAAAATGGAATGCCAATTGACATCATAGAAAAATTAAAAACAAAGGAGGTGGAAACTCTATGAGTACCATCTTGTTGATTGCATCTATTGGAATGATTACAGGTTTTTTTATTATATTTGGAATCTCACCAATGGAGTTCACGGAAAACATATTTAAAAAGCTAATAAGTAAGCCAAGGAGCATAAAGGATGAGATTAATGAGACTACAAAGCGAAAAAAGGTATCATTTTTAAGACGTGAAATCATGGAAGTACAAGAGATCTTAAAAGTTACAGGGAGAGAGAAGAGGTTTCCAATGCTTTGTGCCTTATCCTTGTTATTGTTTGCTATGGGAGGATCTATTGCTATTATGCTGGGTAACTTTTTCTTGGTTCCAGTCATGGCAATAGGCTTTATGTTTCTACCATTTTGGTATATAAGGCTTACTCAAAGTTATTTTAAAAGGGATATTGCTGCAGAGCTTGAAACAGCACTAAGTATTATAACAACTGCTTATTTAAGAAATGAGGATATCCTTACAGCAGTTGAGGAAAATATGAACTACTTAAATCCACCAGTTCTGTCTATATTTAAGGGTTTCGTTTCGAGGATAAAACTGATAAACCCAGATATTATAGGAGCTTTGCAAGCTATGAAAGGACAGATTGATAATGCTGTGTTTCGTGAATGGTGTGATGCTTTAATCTCTTGTCAGCTTGACCGAAGTTTAAAGACAACCCTGACACCCATTGTAAGTAAGCTATCGGATATGCGTGTAGTAAATGGAGAACTTGAAAACATGGTCTTTGAACCAAGAAAAGAATTCATTACCATGGTTATATTAGTCATTGGAAATATACCTCTTTTGTATTTTCTAAACAAAGACTGGTACCACACTTTAATGCATTCAGCTTTGGGACAGATTATTCTTTCTATTTGTGCTATGGCTATTTTTATATCAACAGCTTTCGTAATTAAATTAACCCAACCAATTGAGTATAGGAGGTAGCCGAATATGACAATTTTAATCTTTGCATTTGGCATACTTCTTGCCATTGGTTTGTTTCTAATTTCTGCTGATTTGCTGAAATTGCCAAGCATTGCAACACAAAAGGCTATGTTATCTGCTGGTAAACAGGGAAAAGAAAAGGCTAAAACTGTAGATGCACTTCTTATGGGATGGGCAGTAAAGCTTGCTAAATATATTCCTATGGATGAGTATAAAAAAAGCAGAATGAAAAACACATTAAATGCTGCTGGAATGAATCTGACTCCAGAAGAGTTCATTGCATCAGCAATATTAAAGTCGGGAATAATTGCACTACTAATTATCCCTTGCCTTATGATACTTCCACTTATTGCACCGATACTTATGTTTTTAAGCATTATCATATATTTTAAGGAAATTCGTAAAGCAGATGAGATATTAAAGATAAAGAAAGAAAAAATTGAAGTAGAACTGCCAAGATTTGTAGCAACCATTACTCAGGAGTTAAAGGCAAGTAGGGATGTATTATCTATTATAGAGAACTATAAGAAAAATGCAGGAGAGGAATTTGCTGATGAGTTGGATATCTTAACAGCAGATATGCGTTCTTCTTCTTATGAGGCAGCACTTACAAGATTCGAGGCAAGGATTAATTCACCGATGCTATCGGATATAACAAGAGGGTTAATTGGGGTATTGCGTGGGGATGACGGTTCTATGTATTTTCAAATGCTATCCCATGATATGAAACAACTTGAACTTCAAAGGTTAAAAGCACAGGCAATGAAAATACCACCTAAGATTCGAGTGTTTTCCTTTGTAATGCTTATGTGTTTCTTAATGACCTATATGGCTATTATTGTATATGAAATTATACGTTCCCTTAGTGGAATGTTCTAGGAGGTGTCTATGTGTTAAAAATCTTAAAATCCAAGCAAGGAGAGGGATATATAGATGTTGCAATTCTTGTGCTTTGCGCCATGCTTGTTATTGCTCTTGCAGTGAGAGTATTCCCAGCCTATATCATAAAACAACAGATAGATACCTTTGCTACGGAGCTTGTAAGGGAAGCAGAAATTGCAGGAAGGGTAGGATCAGAAACTACAAACAGGGAGCTTTTACTTCGAGAAAAAACAGGTATTACACCAACGGTTAAATGGTCCAAGACAGGAAGAATTCAGTTAAATGAAGAGATAAGTGTTACTGTTACTTTTGAAACAAATATAGGTTTGTTTGGAGGATTTGGTTCCTTTCCTGTTACCTTAAGAGCTGATGCCGCTGGAAAATCAGAAGTATATTGGAAGTAGGTGAAATCTTGAATAAAATAAAAAGAATATTAACCGATAAAC
>DOVA01000095.1 GCA_003520315.1 Rikenellaceae bacterium
GATTCTCTCTCTTTCAAAGGGGCTGGGTGTAAACCGGGGGAAGTAATGCAGATTATGACAACCATTGATCGTCGTTTTATGGCAGGACTTGCATATTTTATGGGCGCAAGAAAGCTCGGCATGGGCTCTATAAGAGTTGGAAACGGCATTCCGGAGCTTCAGTGGGATTCAATAATTCGAGAGAAACCAGATTCCTGTATTGTTGTGCCATCTTTCCTTATAAAATTGGCAGAATATGCCGAAGAACATGGCATAGATTATAGCGATACTTCTTTAAGAAGAGCAATCTGCATAGGAGAACCTCTTAAGAACTATGACTTAACAACGAGTACACTCACAAAAAAAATAATTGCAAAATGGCCAAATCTTTCTCTTCATTCTACATATGCTTCTACCGAAATGCAGAGCTCTTTTACTGAGTGTGAGTACAAGTGTGGCTGCCATCATCAGCCAGATCTTATAATTATTGAATTGTTGGATGAAAATGAAAAGCCTGTAGATCAAGGAGAAATGGGTGAACTAACCATAACTACACTGGGAGTGGAAGGAATGCCGCTGGTACGATTTAAGACAGGGGATGTATGTTATATGATTGAAGAAAAATGTAAGTGTGGAAGAAATAGCGTTAGATTAAGTCCGATAGTAGGACGAAAGGGCCAAATGATAAAATATAAGGGGACCACTATTTATCCAAGTGCTTTGTATGACGTTCTTGACAATATCCCCGGAGTTATTAATTATCAGGTGCAGGTTTACACAAACACACTTGGAACTGACGGAATTCTTATCAAGATAGGAGCCTCTGATCCAAGTGAAGCTTTTGAAAAAGATATTAAAGATTTTTTCAGAGCTCGAATCAGAGTAGCTCCGGAAATTACTTTTATGCCAGTCGAATTAATTGCTAAATCTGTTTTTCCTCAAACTAGTAGAAAAGCTGTTAAATTTATAGACTTACGATGAGGTACAAGATCATTATATTGGTAACTGCGTTTTTTTGTGTCACTTCCGATCCTTTATTTTCAGATGGCAGTGAGGATTCGTTTTATTCTGAGCTTTCAAGGCGTTCTTCAGAGGTTATTTCGCTTAACTCACGATTTACTCAGACAAAACATGTTAAATTATTAAATACAAAAGTTGTATCTCAAGGTAAATTTTATTACAAAAGAGAGGGAGAAATCAGATTTGATTACTCAACTCCCAAGATAATGAGTATTATAATGTTAAAGGGTAAGTTGCGGATAGAGACACAGAGCAAAGCCACAACCTATGATTTTGCAAGACAACCTTCGCTTGCGGAACTTGCTGCTATCATCGAGGCATGTGTAAGTGGCAATATTAAGAATCTCCCTGACAAGTATAAAGTAGTCTATACTCTTTTGCCAGATTGTCATGTCCTCACGATTACTAACTTAAAAAAAACACCAGACAATCCTTATACAAAAATCGAGCTTCATTTTGATATAGATAATTATTCTTTGAAAGAGCTCATTTTGTATGAGAGATCAGAAGATACTACATACTATTCATTTAATAACATTGTTGCAAATGGATAAAAAATACCAAATAGCTGTCTTTTACTATACTCAGACAGGGCAGACTCTTGCGATACTCAAGAGTCTGCTTACTCCATTACAATCTCAAGGGTGTCAAGTAATATATAAGAGCATCGAACCAAAGATACCTTTTCCATATCCTTGGGATAAAGAATCTTTTTATCAAGCTTTTCCTGAGAGTCGACAAGGTATACCCTGTGATTTAAAACCTATCGATTATTCTGACATAAAAGATGCAGATCTTGTTGTTATAGGACTCCAACCTTGGTTCCTATCACCATCAATTCCAATTGCTTCATTTTTACAGCATCCTGATGCAATAGAATATTTAAACGGTAAAATGGTTATAACAGTAGTGGGGTCAAGAAATATGTGGGTTTCGTGTCATGACGCTCTTTCTTACTATTTTATGAAAACCAATTCCAATTGGATAGGGAATATTACACTTGAAGACAGACACAATAATCTTGTAAGTGTTTTAACCATTTTCAGATGGCTGATAGGTGGAGTTAAAGAGAAAACCAGGTTTCTTCCTTCTGCAGGTGTTTCACAGGAAGACATAGACAAAGTGTCATCTCTGGCACCTGATATTCTAAAGACATTAACAGATAAAGACTATGATTCACTTCAGCAAAGAATTGTAGAGAAAGGCGGAGTAGTATTTCACTACGATCTGTATCAGATTGAAAAAGTCGGATATAAAATGTTCGGATTTTGGTCTAAATATGTGTTGAGAAAGGGCAGTTTTAACAGTCCTGACAGATCCTGGAGGTTGAAGCTATTCAGTTGGTATCTTATGTTTGTGTTATTTGTCCTATCTCCTGTTGCCATAGCTGTTTTCTGGTTGCTTTTTCCTTTGAGAAAGAAGAGCCTAAGTCGCATTAAGAAAAAATATTTATATTTGTGCGATTAACCAATCTTAATATGCATCCTGTCTATATAACTAAAACTTCAACTTTTCTTCCCAACGAACCTGTACATAATGACGAAATAGAACAATATATTGGAATGATTGGAGGTAAACCCTCCAGAGCCAAAGATATTATTCTAAGAAACAATGGCATAAAAAAACGATATTATGCTCTTGACAGACAGGGCAATGTGACTCATACTGCTTATGAAATGGGAAGAAGGGCAATTGAACAGCTTTATGATGAAGATTTGAATGTTGAAACGCTGGAACTTCTTGCAGCTGGCACAACTTCACAGGAAATGATCATGCCGTCTCATGCCGCTCAGATTCATGGAGAAATGGGAGGCAAAAGAGATATGGAAGTAGTATCTTTTGCAGGTTCCTGTTGTAGTGGCATG
>DOVA01000022.1:0-2383 GCA_003520315.1 Rikenellaceae bacterium
CGGACTGATGAACATTATGCTTGTTTCAGTAAAGGAGAGGACTCGGGAAATAGGCACACGTAAGGCTTTAGGGGCGACTTCCAAAACGATTAAACAGCAGTTTCTCTTTGAATCGATAGTTATTGGCCAAATTGGAGGAGCGCTTGGAATAATACTTGGGATAATAGCCGGCAATCTTACAGCCACCCTAATGAAAGCACCTTTTGTAATTCCTTGGCTTTGGATATTTTGCGGAGTACTGACCTGTTTGCTGGTAAGCATTATCTCTGGTTATATTCCGGCAGTTCGCGCTTCCAGACTTGACCCGATTGAGGCTTTGCGCTACGAATAAGGCTTTGCGCCACGGGAATAAGATCGTAGCAGTTTTCTGGTTTCACCAGGGTGAATTATTTAAGACGGAAAATATAGGTAATTGTGCCCTCCTGCACTGCAGGAGCAGAGGAGCTGACATTGAACTTTGCCTTAAGAGCAGCATTTTTAGCCGCATCCCACAATGTCTTGTCCTGGACAGTTGTACCTGTATGCCCAGGAATAGCACTGATCACATTTCCATACTGGTCAACAGAAATCTTGACAACTACTTTTCCTGATTTATTGACCTTGTATTCAGGTTCAGGAAGAGTTCCCATAAGAGTACGTCCGGCAAGTCTGGCAGAAGGTTCACCCTCAAGTGAGCCTGATACGGTATTCCCTTCGGCATGACCGGCAGTGAGAGCATCACTCACACGTTTTGCAACCTGTGGCGCAGCAGTGTCCCTAGTGGTGTTGGCCGCAGACGGGAAAAGAGCCCTTTTGTCTATGGGTTTTGGTCTTGGAGCCTCATACTGCTCTACATCACCTTTATCTCCCATAGTACTCTCAGCACCTTTATTTGCTCCCTTTCCCTTAATTGCAGATTCGGAGCGTTGAACAAGACGTATCTCCTTTTTGGGATCTGGGGTCTCAGTGCGTGGCTCCTGTCCAGGCTGGACTTTTATAGACGTTAAATTTACAGGCGGTAAAGCTTCCAATTCAACTTCAATCCCTTTCTCTGTCTGAGGCGGATATACAGCTTTAAGCCCTGTATTGAACAAAATAATGAAACCGATCAAGTGGANNAACAAAAAAAGTTACCGCAAAGCCTGCTAAACGGGCTTTGGAATTATCATTTCCTTTATTGTTCAACTTGGTAGACATTTATTATTCGGGAGCCGTTGCCAGAATTATGCGATAATTATTTCTTTTAGCTATATTCATTACATTTACAACCTGTTCCATTGGGACAGTCCTGTCCACATGAAGAGAAACAGTAGGATCGTCCGAACCTTCAAGAGTTTTTTGAATCAGGGGCTCTATCTGATTGAACGGTACAGGAGTCAAATCACCGTTAATGTGATAAGAAAAAGTATTACTCTCAAGATAATGTTTAATAGATATACTTACTTCAGGCTTTGTATTAACCTGATTAGTACTTTTCGGAAGTAGAAGTTTAAGAGCATTTGGGTTAACCAAAGTAGAAGTAATCAGAAAAAATATGAGCAAAAGAAAGACCAGGTCTGTCATGGATGACATGCTGAAGTTCAATTCTATTTTTGCTCTGCGTCTGTAAGCCATAATCAGTTACTTATTTGCAGGTTCATGGAGAAGATCCATAAACTCGATTGTATATGCCTCCATCTTGTAAACTATTTTGTCTATCCTTGCCACAAGATAGTTATAGCCGAAATAAGCAAGAATACCTACAATAAGCCCAGCCACAGTAGTCACCATTGCAGTATAGATACCGTCTGAAAGAAGGGTTATATCCACATTATTTCCGGCTTGAGACATATTGTAAAATGCCTGAATCATACCTATGACAGTCCCGAGAAACCCGATCATGGGAGCTCCTCCGGCTATGGTTGCAAGAAATGGAAGTCCGCTCTCCAGCTTTGAAATCTCGAGGTTGCCGGTATTTTGTACAGCAGTTTGAATATCTTCGAGAGGACGCCCTATACGTTCGATCCCCTTTTCTATAAGGCGTGCAATAGGAGTATCACTTGACTCGCAAAGGTTAAGGGCAGCTTTTATCTTGCCGTCGTGAACATAATCATGAATATTTTTCATGAAATTCTCATCGATAAGTGAAGCTTTACGAATTGTCCACCATCTTTCACCAAACAGATAGACGGCGAGTATTGAAAGTAAAAACAGCGGAATCATCAGCCATCCCCCCTTTATGGCCATTTCGATAAGTGAAAAGGAGACTTTTTCAGTTGCCGGGGCTGTCTGAGCAGCAGCTACTGCCCCCTCCTGGAGGGCTGCAAGAATCTGGAAGATCATATTATAAATTTTGAATGTTAATTTTTCGCATATCAGTACCTGACAATGTTTACAAAAATAGGCAAAATTCACACACCGGCGT
>DOVA01000022.1:2444-3898 GCA_003520315.1 Rikenellaceae bacterium
CAGCGTTTTACAACAAACTCCGACAGGTGCACCTTTTTTTTCTAAATTTGTAAACAAATTCAAATAGTCATGAAATTTTTTATAGACACTGCAAATCTCGATCAGATAAAAGAAGCCAACGATTTGGGCATTCTTGACGGAGTCACTACAAATCCGTCGTTAATGGCAAAGGAAGGAATTAAGGGTGAGGCAAATATAAGACAACATTACATTGATATTTGCAATATTGTCAAGGGAGATGTTAGTGCGGAAGTTATTTCGACCGATTTTGACGAAATGGTACGTGAAGGGCGTGAATTAGCCATGCTGCATCCGCAAATTGTTGTGAAAGTGCCCTGCATCAAGGAGGGAATTAAGGCCATCAAGTATTTCACCGACAATGGTATCCGCACTAATTGCACCCTTGTCTTTTCTGTTGGCCAGGCACTGTTGGCTGCGAAAGCCGGTGCGACATATGTTTCACCTTTTGTTGGCAGACTTGATGATATTTCTACAGATGGAGTGGAGCTGATTAGGAAAATTGTTCAAGTTTATAATCACTATGGGTATAGGACGCAGGTGCTTGCTGCATCAATTCGCCACACCATGCATATCATTCAATGTCTTGAAGCAGGTGCTGATGTTGCAACATGTCCGCTGAACGCTATTTTGGGACTGTTGCGGCACCCGTTGACAGATTCAGGGTTGAAAAAATTTCTTGAAGATTACGGTGCCACCTGTCGCACCTGACGGCACCACCTGTCGGAGTTTGTCGTAAAGTATTGGTTATAAACAGTTTGACTTTTGCGGTTTTCAACACCGCAAAAGTCAAACATCTAAAATACAAGTATTTACGACAAACTCCGACAGGTCACATGCCTGCGAGAACACCGTCAAGTTTCATTGGGTGCCCTATCCAGATAATTTTCCCATCCTTAATCAGAAAAGATGCAGGAATGCCGTTTTGGCCTGCTGCTCTCATCCACTGGTTTGCCATAAACCGCTCATCGTTGTCCATGGCAACATTGTAGCCCATTTTGTCGCCCATTGATTCCACAAATGCTTTAACTTGAGGCATTGCATCGCTGTAAGGCTTATTTTCAAAACCTTTTTCCCATATGTTGACACCAATAAAGGTAACTTTGTCGGCATAATGTTTGGCAAGCCCTGAGAGGTGAGGCATGACTGCTTTGCAAGGCCCGCACCATGTAGCCCAGAATTCGACCACATAAAGTTTGTTTTTGTCAAAACTGTTTACAGGAGTACCTTTTACCCAGTTAACCTTAAGTTCGGGTGCAGGATCTCCCATTTTTAGTGTAACAGATTTAGTTTGTGTTTGTGCTGAAAGCGACAATGAGTTGCCAAAAACACAAAAAAGCGCTGCTGAACCGAGCGCAAAAAATTTAGTTTGTAAAGAAAAATTCATTTTCATTTTATTTAATATTAATGCGTGATGCGTGGGGGGGGGCGGGGGG
>DOVA01000161.1 GCA_003520315.1 Rikenellaceae bacterium
CATTCCTCCCAAGCAGGAGCTTACAAACAGTTTTCCTTTAAAACCTTCATCTCCCTTTTTGGAATGCATTCTTGCGGCATTAATGACTGTTATAGTTGTACCGTGAACAATTCCCTGAGGTCCAATATACATAAACGATCCTGCCGTCATTTGTCCGTATTGTGAGACACCGAGAGCATTAAATTTTTCCCAATGATCTTTTGATGAATAATTTGGTANNCAAGTCTTGGAGCATCCTTGTGAGAAGGAAAAAGCCCGAGCGGATGGCCGGAATTGAGTACGAGGGTTTGTTCGTCGGTCATTTGTGACAGATACTGCATGGTTAAAAGATATTGTGCCCAGTTTTGAAATGCAGCACCATTACCACCGTAGACAATAAGTTCATGTGGATGTTGTGCAACTGCACAGTCGAGATTGTTACTGATCATCATCATTATTGCAGCAGCCTGTCTGGATTTATGAGGATAATCGTCAATATTTCGTGCAAAAATTTTGTAATCCGGGCGGAAGCGATACATATATATTCTGCCATACTCTTGTAGTTCGCGGGCAAATTCAGGAGCCAGAATCTTATGATGTTTTTTGGGAAAATATCTTAGAGCGTTTCTTAAGGCAAGTTCTTTTTCTTCATTTGTAAGAATATCTTTTCTCTTGGGAGCGTGATTTATATTATTGTCATAAGGTTTTGGTTCAGGCAATGTATCAGGTATTCCTTTTTCAATAGCTTTTCTGAATTCTTCAAGTTCCATTTTCTTTATATTTTATGCGAAAATACAAAAAAATGCCCAGTAAGTTGGCTTTTACCAAAATAATCCATACTTTTGCAAACTCAAAAAAAGGAGGTGTTTTTCTTTATGATAATAGTCCCTATTAAAGAGGGTGAGAACATAGAACGTGCTCTGAAGAAGTTCAAGCGTAAATTTGAAAAGACTGGAGTAATTCGTGAACTCAGAAACAGAAAGGCTTATGTGAAGCCATCGGTTAAAAGGCGTGACGAGATTAAAAAGGCAATCTATATACAGTCACTTCGCAGAAACGAGGAGTGACATAGCTCTTGATAATTGATAATGGGAGTGTCAATAATTTTGGCACCCTCATTTTTTTTATTTATATTAGTGTCGAAAGAAAACAGGGGGATGGTTGCAGAGTTTATAGAATATCTCAAAACGCAAAAAAGATACTCCTATCGGACGCAAGCCATATATGGTGAGTATATTAGAGAATTTTTCGAATTTGCTTCCGATGGGGAGGAAGAGAGTGTGGATGTTTTAAAGCCCAATCTAATAAGAGGTTTTATTGCAGCCGGCCTTGAATCTGGAATATCCCCCAGAACTATGAACTTGAAACTCTCAGCTTTAAGCAGCTTTTCAAACTATCTTGTCAAATGCGGAATATTAGATTCCAATCCGGTGAAAAGGGTACATCGTCCCAAACAGTCAAAGAAACTGCCACAATTTTATACTGAACATGCCATGGAAAACTACTTCTCTAAGGAAGTATGCAAAGATTATAAATCTCTCCGTAACAGGGCTATAGTTTCAACTTTATATAATACAGGCATGCGTCGTGCAGAATTGGCAAATCTTAAAGTATCGGATTGGGACATGAATCGTTCTCTTTTTCGTGTCACCGGCAAGGGAGACAAGCAGAGAGAAATTCCCATAACAAACTCACTCAGGGAGGAATTGGAGCGCTATCTTGCTTGTTATTCTAAGGATTTTCCTGTTACTTCCATATCTCCATTATTCGTTACAGATTCGGGTAAACCTTTGTATCTTGCTTTTGTCAATAATGTTGTAAGGAGAGAGCTTCTTGGAGTTGAGGGATTTTCTGGCAAGAAATCGCCTCATGTTTTAAGACACAGCATTGCTACTCATCTGCTTAACAATGGCGCAGATTTAAACAGTATCAAAGAGGTTTTAGGGCACTCATCTCTTGCGGCTACGCAAGTGTATACACATAATTCATTTGAACAGTTAAAAAAAGTATTTAAAACCGCTCATCCAAGAGCAAAAAAAGGAGGATAATTTTATGGACATTAGGATTCAATCTCTTAAGTTTGATGCAGATCAAAAGTTGATTGACTTTATTGAGAAGAAATTGGCTAAACTTCCACGTTATTATGACGGAATTCTCGGTGTAGATGTAGTCTTAAGTCTGTTGCCGGTTTATGACAACAAGAATGTGAAGATGATGATCAAAATCCCAGGAGATGAAATAGTTGTTGAACGCCACTCTGTTAAGTTTGAAGATGCGGTCGTAGATTGTGTTGATGTCCTCAAGGATATACTTACTAAATATAAAGAGAAAAAAATAAAAAGATAATTATAATTAAATATTTTAGAAAAGTGAAATAAACTCCTCTCTTGTTATATTGTTGAAATAATGAGAGAGGTTTATTGTTTGCAATCTTTCAAGAATATCATCCTTAGTGTGTTTGCATCCTTTGAGAATATTCTCAATTTCGGTTGTTTCCCGTGTAAAGAAATAGCTTCCAAAAATACGAACGTCGGATATAGTCCCTTTTGATACTTCTAGATATACTTCTACCAACCCTCCAGGGAATTGAAAAGCCTTAGAATATTTGTATGGTGGTGCTGAACACAGGTTCCACCAATCACGACTGTATTTTTCATCCCTTAATTTTTCTATCTCTTTCAGATCATCCACTGAATAATAATATCTGTTATAATTTTCTGCTTTTGCGATTTCATTTTCGAGAAAAAGAATAAACTCATCAATTGTCATGTGACTTTTAATATGGTCACTTATGTTAGTGACTCGTGCGCTGGTTGACTTTACAGATTTACTGATGAATTTTTCGGGTCTTCCCGCCAATGCCATTGAGAGATCCTTGATTGAAGATGAAAACAGAAGAGTACCGTGTTGGAGTATTCTATCCTTATAAACAGCTATGGCATTTCCTGAAAATTTTTTTCCGTCAATTACCAGATCATTTCTTCCCTCCAAGGCAGCATTTATACCCAATTTTTCGAGAGCATGAATTATTGGCTTTGTAAATCTGGCGAACATTGCAGAACTATCTTCAGACCTTTTCCGCTTGTCAA
>DOVA01000079.1 GCA_003520315.1 Rikenellaceae bacterium
GACAAGGAGATCATTAAGTTTATAAAATCCAATCCGGGTAAGTCGGGTATTATTTACTGTCTTAGCAGAAAAAAGGTCGAAGACGTAGCAGAACTTTTGGTGGTCAACGGGATAAGAGCTTTGCCATATCATGCAGGTCTTGACGCTGCTACTAGATCTTCCAATCAGGACAAATTTCTTATGGAGGAGGCAGATGTGATTGTTGCAACGATAGCTTTTGGGATGGGTATTGACAAACCTGATGTGAGGTTTGCGATTCACTATGACATACCTAAAAGTCTTGAAGGATATTATCAGGAGACAGGACGTGCAGGAAGAGATGGTGGTGAAGGGCAGTGTGTGGCATTTTATTCTTATAAGGACATTCAGAAGTTGGAGAAATTCATGCAAGGGAAACCAATATCAGAACAGGAGATTGGTAAGCAACTGTTGATGGAAACAGTCTCTTACGCTGAATCAAATCTTTGTCGCCGTAAAGTTCTGCTCAACTATTTTGGTGAAGATTATAATCATGATAATTGTGGATCATGTGATAATTGTCTTTATCCCAAGAAACAATTTGACGGCAAAGAGGATATTTTGCTTGTGCTCGATCTGATTTCAAGTATGAAGGAGCAGTTTAAGGCTGAACACATTGCCAACATTCTTGCTGGAGTAAGTAATTCAATAATTAAATCCTACAATCACCACCATCACGAACTGTTTGGCATTGGCAGTTCCAAAGGTGTAAGGTATTGGATGGCAGTCATCAGACAAGCTCTTATTCATCATTTAATTGACAAGGATATTGAAAGGTATGGACTTTTGTTCTGTACTGATAATGGAATTAAATTTTTAGAGAATCCAACTACTATAATGCTTACACAAGACAGGGAGTTTATGGAAGCTGATGAAGAGGAGGAGATGGCAACTGCAGAAATGCGAAAAGGCGGAGGAGGGGGAGATGCTACTTTGCTGGCAATGTTGAAGGACTTGAGACTGTCAATGGCAAAAAGACTTAATCTCCCACCTTTTGTCATTTTTAATGATCCTTCACTTGAAGACATGTCTATTCAGTACCCAGTTACTCTTGACGAGCTTAAGAACTGTCAAGGAGTAGGTGAGGGTAAGGCAAAAAAGTACGGGAAGGAATTCATTGATCTTATTTCAAAGTATGTTGTAGAAAACGAGATAGACAGGCCGTTGGATTTAGTTGTGAAAAGTGTGGCCAATAAATCTTTGAACAAGGTTTTCATAATTACAAGCATTGATAGAAAACTGCCATTTGAAGACATAGCTGAGGCCAAAGATTTAGAAATGAATGAACTGTTGGAAGAAATAGAATCAATAGTCAATTCGGGCACAAAACTCAATATTGATTATTATATACGTCAGACTGTGGATGATGACAAAGTTGATGATATATACGAGTATTTCAAAACAGAAGCATCCACAGACTCTCTTAAAGAGGCTGTGGATGAGCTTGGGAAAAATTATACTGAGGAAGAAATACGTCTTGTGAAAATAAAGTTTATCTCAGAAGTAGGCAACTAACCACAGTAATAGTATTTTTTAACCAGTTCCGAAAGAAATTTAGGGCTCTTTTCTGCTTCAGATCTTAGATTTTCGTCATTGAATGATTTGAGGCGTTCTATAACCCCGTTAAGCAGAACATCGTTGAAAACTCCGTCTTTTCGATAGATGTCTCTCATTTTATCAAGTTCACTGGCCGATTGGACACATGATGAAGGAAGTTGTTGAAGAAAATTCAATTTTTTTGCGTGTTCTTTGCTGTGGATGTTTACGTCAACATATGTCTTTTGTACAACTTCAAGAGCATCTTCCATTTCGAACCCTGTTCGAGCTGCTACTGTAAGACCTGCCAATATCTGGTAAATGTCTGCTGATCCGTCTGGTGACCGCATTTCAACAGTTTGTTTGTCTGAAATAGTCTCCTGATTTTTATCCTCTTTAGGATTAGCAATATTCATCATATCGTTTTTTCCGGTCCATCCCAGAGGAACTCTTACCAGCACAGATCTGTTTCTGTCTCCCCAACATATACTTGTGGGAGCCTCCTGATGAGGCACAAGTCTGAAATATGACATAGGATTGGTATTTCCGAATGCTGTAAGAGATGAGGCGCATTTCATAAATCCTGCGATACTTTTTTTTGCTTCTTCTGAAAGACCTCCTTCTTTTATCATCAGCGATTGACCATCTTTTACTATTCTTGTATGAAAATGAAGACCACTTCCAGCCTTGCCTGTAGTTATTTTTGGTGCAAAAGTCACATCTATCCCATATTTAAAGGCAAGATTGCGAATAATCCATTTGGCCATTACGAGTTGATCGGCTGCTTTTTCAACCGGTGATACAAGAAATTCGATTTCGTTTTGTTCATAAATTTTCCCATCCATCGTGAAATTTCCAACTTCTGAATGAGCATATTTTATCTCCCCGCCTGATTGTGCTATTGCATTTACTGCTTCACATCTAAATTGCTCAAATTTTGTGAATGGGGAAGATTCATGATATCCTTTTTGATTTTCAATTGGAAATTTTCCACTGTCATCTCCAACAATATAAAATTCTAGCTCTCCCATGGCTTCAAAATCAAAACCTGTTTTCTTGCTGAAGGATCTTGCAGCTTTGCGGAGAGTGTTCTCAGGAGAACTTTCCAAAGGAAAACCGTCTTTGTTGAAGTAGGAACAAAGAAGTCCAAGCGTTGGAATTGTCGAAAAAGGATCTAAATATGCAGTTGAAAATCTAGGTATTACATAAAGATCGCTCGATTCAGCATCGATATAGGGAAAGAGACTGGAACCGTCAACTCTTTCTCCATAAGAAAGAGTAGTATCAAGGTATTTATAATTTGTTACTGGCAGGTTTAATGTTTTTAATCTCCCATCAGCGGCGATATATCTGAAATTTATCAGTCGTATTCCGTTGTTTGTTACAAATTTAATGATATCATTTTTAGTAAAATCTGATGAATTTTTATTTAAATATGCAACAATAGGATTAATGTTGTAGTTAAGAAACTGATCCATAAATGTGATAAAATTTTATTATTTTTTTATTCTGAAACGAAATTAATGCAAAAAAGTAACGATTTGGATAATTTATTGCTTTTTGTCACCTTTTTTATTTTTAATAGCTTTGCAGCCTAATGAGAAAGATAAATAAAATATATATTACAGTTACCTTTTTTTTGCTTGCCCTTATTGTTACTGTCGTTTTTTTTTATTTTAAAAACAATTATAATGGTAATAATACTTTTGTCACCGGGTTTAAGTTAAGTACAGTCTCTGTCATTCCTACCGATGCTATTGCTGTTTTGCATTTTAACAGAATTAGCAATTCCATCGATTTTTTGTCAGATACATCTCATATGTTTCCTCCTTTATATCCTTCTTCGTCGCCTGTAGGAAATTTAATTAATCTTTCAGTCTACAGAGGAGTATCACAACTGACTGTTTCATTTCACTATTCTGCCAAAAATGAGATGTCTCCATTAGTTATACTGTATTTTGATTCGGATTCTTCTTTCACTTCAAATTCCAGTTATATTCTCAGGAAGATGTCTGCCATTAAGGAGAGTTCATATAATGGTGTAGATATACTTGCAGGAGGGGGGATGAAATTTTTTAAACGAGGAAGGATGGTAGTTGCCAGTAATTCTCTGATTATTCTTCAGTCTTCAATTAGACATGTTAAAAGTGGTGCCTCCATTATGGATAATTCTAATTTCAAAGAAATAGTTGCATCTACTCCAAATGGAGATCACATGTGCTTTTTTAATATTCAGCAATTTGGGAAAATTTTTTCGAGCTTCACTGAATATCCTTACTGGAAATATGCTGATTTTTTTTCAAAAATCTCTTCTTGGTGTTCTTTTAAATATGAAATTAATGGTAGTGGTGTATACTTATCGGGAGATATGTATAATACAAGAGGAAGACGAGATTTTGCAACCATATTCCAATATGCCGAAGCAGGCAGTTCCCAGTTGAGTGATGTTTTGCCATATAACACATTGGTTGCCTTATCAATATCGGTTAAGGACTTTGATAAACTTCTTAATTCGTTTTATGAATATAAGCGTTCATACAAGGTTATTGATCCGTCGTTATTTGAAAACGATAAGCAGTGGTTTATGTCACAAAATCCAGAAGAACTTGTGCTTGCTCTTTTACCATATAAGAGCAGTTACAGATGGGTGACTCTTATTAGGAGTAATTAAGCAGTGAAGAAGAGATCTGTTACTTTATTTGAACATAAGGGGGCACTTGAGAGATTGTTTGGCAAGGCATTTTCTTACAATAATGAAAGTTTTGTTTTAACGTTTGGTCATTGGCAGTTTATTGGAGACGAGGATATGTTGCATGCATTTGCTTCCGGTAATTTTGAAAGATATTCCTTAAAAGATTTTGTCGCTCAGGGGGAGGCTTATGGTGCCATGGCAAAATTGGATGCACCATTGACAGTCATTGCAAATGTGTCTATGATGCCTGATTCGGTTGGAAACATTTTTCGTGAACCTCTCAATGCCAAAATTTCTGCAAAATTGCATGAAAAAAATTATCAGATTATAATTTTTAAACTTTTTCCTTATGAAAATAAAACAGGGTTTTCCTTGAATCTTACTTCTCAAAGAGTGGCCAAGCTAAGAGAACCGGATACAGACCTTGTGAATATACCAGATACAGTCAGAATACCTTCAGGACCTTTTATATTGTCAAAAGATGAAAATGACAAATTAATTCTTGGAGAGTTACCAGATTATAAATTGAGATTAAAACATGCGGATGGTAAAGGGATTTGGACAATTCCGTTTGAAGGACCTCTGAGAGGATTTGTTGAAGAGGTAGATTATTTTTCACATAAGAGTTATCAAATGCTGTTTGCAAGTGGAAACAAACTATATTTGCTGGATAAAAGAGGTCGATTTGTCGGGAGGTTTCCAAAGAGTGTTGATTCAGTCATTGTCCTTGGTCCGAAAGTTTACGAAAAACCTGATGGAGAAGGATTTAACATCATGCTCATGCATCCGGGCAACACTTTAAGGATGTATGACAAAGAATGTCATCCTGTTGAAGGCTGGAAAGATATTGTTTTAGATGAAACTATTGAAAATTTTCCCGAAATGCTGATTGTGGATGGTAAGACATTCTGGGTTTTGAGAACCAGGACTAAAACTATGATTTACCGGGAAAATGGAGAAGCTGTTGGAGATCTTAAAGGCGATAAGACTCTCCTTCCTAATTCCGGGATACGTGTGCTGCATGGCACAAAAGTGGCAGTTACCTCTCGCAAGGGAAAGGAGGTTGTATTAGACCTTGAAAGCGGAAAATTAAGTAAATTGAAAAAGAGCGACTTATAATTATAAATGGGAACATTATTAACTATTCTTCTTTTTATAATACTTTTCTTTTGGATTGTGGGGAGAGTGTTGCCACTCATGCTGGGTTGGTGGGTTAAAAGGAAGTTGAACAGATTTGGCAATCAACAAGAAAGTTCGGGATTTTCAAACGAGAAGCAGCGTAAAAATAAAATAATAGACAAAAACGTCGGTGAGTATGTGGATTTTGTAGAGACAAAAGAAGATGATTGAGTATGAAAACTTTTTTTAGATTGCTGTCCTTCGCAAAGCCATATGGGAGATATTGGCCGACATATTTGCTTATCTCTATTTTTTCCATGATTTTTGGGATTTTTAATTTTGCCCTCGTTGCACCAATTGTAAGAATAATATTCAGTCCTAATGCAATAGTTCAGCAGTTGACCATGCCTGAATTCTCCATAAGTGTCGACTACTTTACTAATCTTTTTCAGTATTATCTAACTAAGATAATTGGAAGATCTTCTTTATTGAACGGCTTGCTGTTTGTTTCTATTTTCATGCTGTTTATGTCTTTTTGTTCCAACCTGTCAAACTATATTGCTCAAAG
>DOVA01000199.1 GCA_003520315.1 Rikenellaceae bacterium
CATCTGCGTCAAGGTGATTCTTGTCCCGATGCGCTGGAGAAAGGACTACACAATGAAAGGGCGTTGACGCTAGCTTTGGCAGAAATGTACGTACAGCGTGTTTTAACACAATGAGTGGCAGTGACCACCGAGCAATTATGCGGCACAGTGGTAAGCAGCATGCAGGTCAGTAGGGCATCTGAAAAGATTGATGAACTTCTTTAGGCCTGGCGCACCCGTCCACTAGGCAAGATCTATATCTGTTTCTGGATGGACAGCCAGATCCGATATACTGCCATTTTGATTGCTTCTGGTGTGGGACAAGACGGAAGACAGCGTATTCTGGGTATTTCGGTCTGACTGAGCGAAGCTGAGCAGCACTGGTGGCTGTTTCAGGAGGACCTAACCGACCGAGGGCTGGAGAAGGTGCAGTCGATTGTCAGCAATGACCACTATGGATTGCGCAAAGCTCGTTCAGCAGTCTTCACTGGAGTGCAATGGCAACGATGTCAATTCCATATGCAACAGAATGCAAATCAACATATCCCGCAGTAGTGATTGCAAGCTGAAGTGGCAACAGACACACCTGCACTTGCTGCATGGTGCAAGGGTTCGGGCAGTCCTCAATACCCCGACTCAGCAGCAAGCAGAGCTTTACTTGAAAGCGACCGTTTCAATTCTGCGGTGGTGGCATCGAGATTAGCAAAGTGGATGGTGGTTGCCATCCCGGAGGGCTTGACTGTGTTCATATTCCCGAAATCATACCATCAGCGCATTCAAACCAGCAAAATGCTGGAACGGGTCATCCAGAAGATCAAACGCCGAACGCGGGTGACCCGGATATTTCCTAAATAGTTGTCATGTTTGCGTTTGGTGAGTGTTGTCCTTATGGAAATTTGCGAGGATAGGGAAACCGGCAGAATCTATTTGATGATAGGCACAAACTAGAAGGACTTGATGAAATTACAGAAGAGGGATGCAGAATCCAAACTGATGGAAGAATCTTTAAACATTTGAAACAACCTAGGGGCGTCAAATTTCATGCTTTAGCAGCTCACTCGATGATTCTTAATAGTTCACTATCGGTTTTTTACAAAACCTTAAAATATCTTGACAGCGTGATTAAAATTAATATAATATAATTAATAATAATAATTAGGTAATGATTATATCGGATCTGTTGGATAATTAATGTAGTTTCACTAACGTGTGTAGAATGTAGTACGCTTTGAAGAGATATTAGATCAAGTAAAAAAAGTGAAACCATGATCTACTGCAGCCACAGAACTTTACCAAAAGAATATTAGGAATAATAAGAGAGTATGTATGAAGGGGATTATTCGAAACGACTCTGCTTTGGTGAACTTGGCTGCATAATTAAAGAATAAATTCTCCAAAATTCCTGTTTGAGAAATTCATAATAGTTGGAAAAGGCGAAGCTTTTGTGGACATTACCAAGCCAATCCTTTCCAATGTAGGCAAAAGGATAATTCCACCTCGGAAAATTCAAGAATTTAATGATTATCACCACATACTCAGAAAGGGATTGCTCAATCAATGACAATTTCACTGGGTAATGTGGACATTTGGTTAGCTGCAAGCACTTGAGTTTGAATTGAGAATTTTTGACAGATGATATCCAAAACAGAACTGTTCATTGTCCAATCTTAAACGCAACGATGGTCAGAAGAGTAGCGAAACGCATAATGACTTGTTGAAGACGAGTTAAGAAAGACCACCACGAGAGACACCTTCCCCTCTTGTAAAAGCAAGTTATGAGATCTAGAGAATCAATAACTAGATTTCGGATGTACCCATATTGATTCCCAACAATATCAACAACCTAACGAATCGTTTTCTTGTGATTCTCTTTGTTGCATAATAGCTCAGAGCAGCGCCGCAGGACTTTTCAAGAATGTTAGGATTGGTAGGCAAATAAACCACCCTTTGTCAAAATAATGCTGATCTACAAATGCATGACTTCTTCTCAATGAAAACGATTTGGCAAATGCAAGATTCTCTTACAGAAAATGCTTAGTGATATGCACATCACAAAGCAATTTGAGAACGAGTTGAATGAGATATCCAAAGCTCTTCAATCACTCGGACTGAAATGTTGACGCGATCTATCTGGTGAAATAGTTTTTGAGATTTTCACTGACCCCTCCCAAGAATTCTGTCTTGATATAAGCTATTTATCTTCATGAAGGCAATTCTTTCTTTATCTTTTCGTCAATGTTGTTGAAGAAATTTCCATTTTCTCACAAGCAATTCAGTAAACAATCATCACTATAGGTATACACGCATATTTACTTATAAGTCATTAGGCACGATCAATATCAGCAAATTCTGTAGAAAATGGAGAAGTATATTGTTTTCTTAAGAACAGGGGCGACCCACTAACATAAATGATCAGGCAGACCGTAAATGAATTCTGAAGAAGTAATTATAAATAAACAAATTTATATTAACTTTTATTTAATGTGTGCTTAATTAATATTAACAAGTATTGACATTAAAAATAAATTAGAGGTATTATGCCTATCGCAAGTCTTTATATAATATTAGAAAGGATGATCATCATGAAAAGAATAGGACAAGTCACGCTCATCACAACACTGCTTTTAGCAGCTGCCTTCGTTAATGTACAATTCATCTCTGCCAAC
>DOVA01000203.1:0-3044 GCA_003520315.1 Rikenellaceae bacterium
GGAAAGATTATACCTGGCTCACTCCTGACCGGATCGCAGCCGTCTGCAAACTGCATGAATTGGGCATTGCCCACTCTGTCGAAGTCTGGCAGGATGAGAAGCTGGTTGGGGGAGAGTTTGGAGTTGCCTTTGGATCATATGTACATATTGAGTCAATGTTTGCGCGAGTGGATAACGCTTCCAAATTTGCCGATATTGCCTTAATCCTGCGCTTGGGGGAACTGAACTGTTCCCTGATTGATGGCGGGATTTGGCCAACGGAACATCAAAAAAGTTTAGGTGCTGTTATCATTCAACGTGCTGAGTTTTTGGAAATACTGGCTCAAAGTTTGCAGGAGCCTGATATTGTAATCCAGTGGGGAAACCTGTTTGAGAATTGGGATCTTATGCTAGCCGTCAAAAACCATTTAGCCGGGGAGCAGCCCTCCCCTGGCTAAATAAGGGAGCAGAGAATACGGCCTTTAAAATCGTTAAAGAAGGGAAAATTTAAGCATGAGTGAGAGAACAAGTCTGGTTATTGCAGGAAGCTATTGGCAGATACCGATTATCAAGAAAATAAAGTCCATGGGGCATCGGGCTTTGGTCGTAAATCCCTATGAGGATTCACCTGCTTTTCCATATGCCGATGGGCATCTGCAAGCAGATATTTTTGATTTTGAACGTTGTCTGGCCTACTGCAAGGAACAGGATGTCAGCGCCGTCATTTCAGATGAGTCCGACATAGCTATGCCGGTAGTTGCCTGTCTCGCCAATGAATTGGGAGTCCCTTCGCTGGGTGTCGAGAGTGCACGACTCTTCACTGATAAATTTATGATGCGCGAATTCAGTAAGAAAAATGGTCTGCTCTATCCTGAATACAGGATGTGCAGCTCTCCTGAAGACGCTATCGAACTATTACAGCAGATACGCCACAAGCTGATTATCAAGCCGTTGGACAGCAATAGCAGCCGAGGTGTTTTTATTGTCTCATCTGAAGAAGAGATAATTGATCATTTTGAGGAGGCCTTATCATATTCCAAAGTTGAGAAAGCAGTTATAGCTGAGAGATACATCGAGGGAACTGAGTTTACAATTGATGGCATTAAAACCCCAAGTAAGCATTATTCTCTGGCGATATCGGAAAAGAAACATTATGCGCATAATAATAATATTGCTTCAGAATTATTGTTTGCCCATACAAATACTAAATATGACTATCAGAAACTTCGAGAGGTTAATGATAAATTTGTTGAATTATCTGGATTGCCTTTTGGTCTTACTCATGCGGAGTATAAGTTTGAGGCTGGCAATTTTTATTTGATCGAGATTGCGGCAAGAGGCGGAGGGAACTTGATTTCAGCTGATATTGTTCCGTTCATGTCCGGTGTTGATAATTATGAATATTTGGTCAATTGCTCTTTTGGTTATATTGAAGAACCTGATTTCACAGTTCCGGCTAAATACAAAAATCGTTGTGCTGTGCTCAAGTTCTTTGATACTCCTGCTAACGGTGGCCTGGTTAAGAAAATACAGGGTTGCGATTATCTCGAAAGTGAGCCGGATATTATAAGGTATAAATTCAATTTTGCTATTGGCGACATTATTGAGCCGGCCCAAAACGATTCCAAGAGAATTGGATTTTATATTGCTTGTTCGGAAAATATGGATAAATTACAGACCGTAATGCAGACTGTTCACGAAAAGATAAAAATAGTTTTAATTTAATCAATTAGTGAGGAGGGTTTGAATTGAAAAAACAAATTATAGACTACTTAAAGCGTAACAGGGTCACAACCACAGAAGTCGCAGACTGTTTGAACAAATCTGGTGCCCTTGAAGATGTGTTATCAATAAACAAAGGTCATTATCGGGCCGGTAATGTCAAATGGGTGTATGCCTACAACGAAACAAACTGGGATGTCCATGAGCAGATAATGGATACACAGGAAGGGGACATTGTTTTCATTGACGCTGTAGATTGCAAGGGGCGCGCAGTAATTGGAGAACTTGTCAGCAAATATCTGTTGTTGTATAAGCAAGCAAGTGCCATTATTGCAAACTCAAAGTTCAGAGATGCTGGTGCGCTTATTCGTGAAAATTATCCAATTTGGTGCACAGGCGTAACTCCGATAGGCTGCTTTAATAAGAAGCCTGAGCCACCGCTGGATAAAAAAGCAGAAGAAGAACATCGGATACAATACGATGGTGCGATAGCGGTATGTGATGATTGCGGTGTTGTTATAATTCCACAGGAATTGCACACGGAAGAGTTTTTGAACAAGCTTATTGCTATTGAGGAACAGGAAGATATTTGGTTTGAAAGATTGGACAGGCATAAAGAAAGTACATTTGAGATTGTTTGCTTAAAGACATATCTGAACAAGCAAAAATAATCAAAGATAGATAAAATGAATCAGTGCCAGGCAGCCCCCTTTTAATTTAAGGGGGCTGCACCTTTAAGAGGGAGACAACTTTTTCCTTTTTTGTGTTATAGTCATTATAGGCGTCAATTTTCCTGAAGCCCTGGGCCAAAGACTCCTGCTGGTATTTTCGGATTTATAAAAGTAGAATTAAGTATGTAAGGGGTATCAATATGAGCAAGAGCAGAAAACTGCTTATCCTGCTTTCCTGGACGGCTGTTCTGGTCTGGCTGGTGCTGATTTTCAACCTCTCCTCCCAGGCAGCAGAGCATTCTGGGGCCTTAAGCAAAGGGCTGACCAGGATTATCGTCGGGGCGCTGGAAAAAGTTGCACCTGAGTCGCATTTTGATCTCAATCAGTTTGACCATCTGGTCAGGAAGAATGCTCATTTTATGGCCTATCTGGTGCTCAGTGTCTTGGTGATCAATGCCAAGAGAAGAAGCAGACTGAAAGGCTGGCGCTCGTTTTTCCTGGCGCTGGGCTTTTGTATTCTCTATGCCATAAGCGATGAGATCCACCAGCTTTACGTCCCCGGCCGCTCCGGCCAGATCCGCGATGTCCTGATTGACGGCAGCGGTGTGCTGGTGGGCAGTATCATTTACAAATCAGTCGGCTGGGTAAGAGCCAGATGGCGGCAGCGGCGGG
>DOVA01000203.1:3073-3359 GCA_003520315.1 Rikenellaceae bacterium
ATCGGGAAGAAAACTAAATCCTGCCAAAGCAGTTGGGAGGAGTCTGGAACGGGGGTGAGGGCAGTGGAGGTCCTGATGGAAGGGAAGAATATCCGCAAGCGTTTCCTTACCGGCGAAGTGGAAGTCGAGGTCTTGAAGGGGATTGACTTCCAGATCTTCGTGGGAGAATTCATTGTCCTTTTGGGGCAGAGCGGCTCCGGCAAGACGACCCTGCTCAATATTATCGGCGGCATGACCCATGCTTCGGAAGGAGAACTCTATTACAAAGGCAAGCCCCTGCATAAGA
>DOVA01000256.1 GCA_003520315.1 Rikenellaceae bacterium
ATATTGCTCTCTTTTCGCTCTGTTTGATTTGATTTTTTCAATACTTGCTTTTATTAATGGCTCAATAGCTTTCATTCTCTCTTCGTAGGGTACAACATTCAATTTTGTTATGTCAAGAGTTTCATTAGCTATTTTTTCTGCGATTTCCTGAGGATTTAAGGAAGTGTTTACCATTGCGTTTGAGATATAGAAGACTGCACCATGAGATAAAACACCCTTTGATTTCAGTTCATCAGTTACAACATTTGGCAAAGGCACCTGATTTGAATCAACACCATCAATACCCAATAGCCGGCATAGTGTTCTTTCCACAGCAATAGTTGTGTAATTTGATACAAAATTCTGCACATCATCTGCTATGGATTTGGCAATTTGCCGAGCATACTCAACTCTTTTAAAATCTAATCCTAATTTACTTTGCATATTTATTTTTTTGATTAACAATTAATTCAGCTTCATTTATCCATATATCATCGACATTAAGAGATCTAGCTATATTAACAGCCTCTCTGGGGGCCTCTATTTCATTGACAGGAATCAGAGAATAGTCCATTTTTCCATCTATATAGCCCCTAACACGTAACCGCCTGCATTCACTATTTTCAATATTATAATGAGTTGTTATCACAACATATGAGCATTGACCTGACAATCTTTTTAACAATGAAGAAACCAACGCCGTACCTTCAGTTGGATTTGTAGTTCCTGCAGGTTCATCTATCAATGCAAGTATTTTTTTTCCTGAGACTACTTCCTTGATAACAGAATCAATGGCAATCATCTCTGCAGCAAAAGAGGATAATCCTTTAGAGATGCTTTGATTATCTCCCGTTATCAGGAAAAGATTGTCTACGTATGAAATAGAAGCATTTTTGGCAGGTATTCCAAAAGAAAATTGAAATAACAGTTGAGCTGTGAAAAGAGATTTGAGAGATACACTTTTCCCACCCATGTTGGCTCCTGTAATCAATAGTGGTTTTTGAGTCTCGATTGAAATATCAACAGGTTGAAATACTTTTCCTTCTTTGGATAAATATTCCTCAATTTCTGGATTAAAAAGAGCTTTATAATTGATAGTCCCTTTGGAATAATCAGGAAAACAAAGATTTAATTCTTTTACTTGCAAAGCTTTGGCTATGATTATATCCAAATTTGCAAGAGTTTTAAGTGAATCTCCTATCAATTCAACATATTTAATCAGATCAGCACACAATCTCTCTCTAACTTTTTCTTCTATTAAGGATGCTTTATAATACAGCTCTGCATCAAATACTTCCTTTGATTTTAATTCTTTTCGAATCAACGCAAGCTCCTCAGAATACGCATCATAAACATAAAAAGAATTAATCCTGTTACCTTCTGGATCAAGTATTTCTACAACAGGTGACAAATCAGAAAAATGTAAATATTCAGTATTTATTCCTGTTTCATTAAATATATGCTTTATGTCTTCTGAAATAAGTGAAATCGATGTAATTTCAAAAAGTTCTATATCATCCAACAAATTCCCTTTTTCAAGCCTTGATAGAGATCCTCTAATATCTCTAACTTCAGAAAGTTTTTCCTGGACATGGAGAATTGTATATTTAAATTTTCCCTCTTTGATAAACTGGTCATAAAAAGTTTTGAGAGACTGATAAGCAGATTTAATCTCTTTAAGAGTATCCGGAAATTGAGTATCCAACAAAACATTACGTGCATGTGAGGAACTGATATTCAGCCTCTCTACAAAAAATCTAAAACTCGACTGTGAGTCCAAAAAAGTTCTAAGCTTCATAATCTTCTCTAATAATATCGTAAACAGGAAGTTTTATAACTTTTGAGAGCTCTGAACACAATCTCTCTGAGTTAAGTGTAGCTCCGTTTGGTGAAACAGGGTTGACACATATAGCTATAAGGTTGCTCTTTTGAAGAACTCTTATTTTTCCGCCTCTACGTTCAAAATTAAAAAGCGTTTTGTGATTAGCAAATATTCTTGAAAAATCTCTAACAATAATTTCTAAGTTGCTTACGTCAATTCTATCTGTCAAAATCTTTAAGAAAATGTCAGTTAAAGCACCTGAAATAAATATTGCTTCCAATTTGCTCAGTAAATCTGTATCAACTTTTTCAATTTCAAGTGAAGATGAGATATTGAGATCAATCAATTCTTCTCCACAAATAATTCCCCAAATACCATTACTGATTATTTTCAGCTTTTCATATGAGCAGATCTGAGTAACAGGAAGTTTTATTAGATCAACCATGCGACTTGTTTTCTGAACAAGGCTATCAATATTCATTGATAAAGCAGCTCCGGTTGTCAAAATCATTGCTTCCGAAACAGCAGGCGAAGCCAAACTCATTCTCGAAATTGCGCCGTCAATGATACACATTCTGGTTTTAAACTTTATCGTCATTTCTTCCATCCACTTTCTCAACTGCACAGTAGCAGGAGGCCCTGCAAGCATAACCTTGCCCGATGCCAATGCTTTAGCTGTAATAGTCCTGCCCAAGGATCCTGATGATTCACTAACATTTACTACTTCAGACAGGATTTCTTTTTTTTTATATAATTTCTCACTTGTTGCAAAGTACATTCCTCTTCTGAGCATAATCTCAGGTTTTTTTGTTCCTGTAACAGAATCAACTCTTTCACCATCAAGACCTATTGATGTTACAGCAATATTTAAACATTCATCAGGCAATTTGCGGACGAG
>DOVA01000059.1 GCA_003520315.1 Rikenellaceae bacterium
CTGAAGTAATTACTTTCATCCTTATACCAAGTAGTAAGGAAATACCTAAAAGCAACTCTACAGATGACAGCACTATCCCCATGACCTGGCAGATCACGGGAGCAGCAGCCAATCCTATAATTTTGAAATACTCTGCAAATATCAACCCCACTCCCACCGGATCAATTATCTTGGTAAATCCTGAAAAAATGAAAGTCAGTCCTAACAATATTCTGGAAAACCCTCTTAAAAATCTCATATCAACATTTTTTTTCAATTTGTTTTAAAATCAATTCAAATATTGCGCCTGCATCAAGCATCTCTCCTGAAACACCAGAACAATCAATCCTTATAAAACTGCTGTCCAATTTGCATTGGGCAAGATATATATCTCTGACTCGTTTCTGAAAAAAAATGTCTGCTTCATGAATATCTATCTTGCCTTGTAAATATTTTCTCTCTGCTCCTACCCTCACTTCATTTAATTTTTGAAAAATAAAGTCAATTGGAACATCTAAAAACAAGTTCAGATCAGGTTTTGGAATAGCAAAGTGACGAAATTCCGTATCGATAATCCAATCTCTCACCATCTCCTCCTCATGCTGGTCATGTGCTTTGGCACACTGAAAAGCTATATTTGAATATACATATCTGTCAAGAATTACTATATCTCCCTTTTCAAGCCAACCCTTGATCAAAGGAGCAGCGTCATGTCTGTCCCCTGCAAACAACAAGGGTNNTCAATCTTTCCCAAATCTCCTCTCAAAAATCGAGATATGAGATCTCCAAAGACAGGTGCATCAAATCTCGGAAAATGAAGAAGTCTGACAGTCCTGTCCATTTTTTTGAAATAATTCTCTATCATGTACATCTGGGTAGATTTCCCTGCCCCGTCCAGTCCTTCCAGAACAATTAGCATAATAAGTCCTATATTTGTAATTAAAGCAAAGTTAGTTAATAAATAGAAATGATAAAGATCAATTATCCGTCAGTGATGGGTATAATTAACCTCAATCCGGATTCATTCTTCAGTGAGAGCCGTTGTACTACAGAAAATGAGATTATCTCAAAATTTGAAAAGATGATAGAAGAGGAGGCCGATATTATTGACCTGGGAGCATGCTCTACCAGACCCGGATTAAGAAGTATTCCTGAAGAACTCGAATGGGAATATCTTAAGCCAGGTTTGAAGATTCTTTTAAAATATTTTCCTCAGTGCACTGTTTCAATCGACACTTTTAGGGCTTCAATTGTTGAACGGGCTTATGATTTTATTGGTGATTTTATCATAAATGATATTTCTGCCGGAGAAGATGATCCTGAAATGCTTAACATGGTTGCAAAGCTTGAATTACCATACATTGCCATGCACAAAAGGGGAACCCCTGAAACTATGCAAAGCCACTGCCAATATGTGGATGTGGTAAGTGAAGTTCGCAACTATTTCGTTAATTTCATAGAAACGGCTACAAAAAAGGGAATAAAAGAGATAATTATTGATCCGGGATTCGGATTTGCTAAGGATAATCCTCAGAATTATACAATGTTGAATAGATTGGATGAGTTCAAAATAAAAAAAAGTGAAGATGGAAGTTTCTGGCCTATTTTAGTAGGAATCTCCAGAAAAAGCATGATTTACAGATTTTTAAACATAACTCCCGAAGAATCATTGCCTGTAACTGTTGCTCTTAATCTACAAGCACTCCTCAAAGGAGCAGACATATTAAGAGTACATGATGTTAAAGAGGGCAAACAGATTGTGAAAATCTTTAGTAATTTTATGGCTTAATAATACACAATATGGACAATATTCTTGCAATCTCACCCGTGGACGGAAGATATTACGAACAGGTTGAAGGATTATCTGAGTACTTCTCAGAATTTGCACTGATAAAATACAGACTTTATGTAGAGATTGAATATTTTATATTCTTATGTGAAATTCCTCTGCCACAGCTTTCAGAAGTCAAACAAGAAACTTTTGGCACACTTCGCAATATTTACCAGGATTTTTCACTTGATGATGCAAAAGAGATTAAAAGCATTGAAACTGTTACAAATCACGATGTTAAGGCTGTTGAATATTTTGTAAAAAAAAGATTTGACACATTTGGTCTTTCCAAATTCAAAGAATTTATTCACTTTGGACTTACTTCTCAGGATATTAATAATACCTCCATTCCACTCTCTATGAAAGATGCACTCAAGGAGTTATATAACCCTTTGTTGCAATCACTCATATCTAGGCTTGAAGAACTTGCAGAAGAGTGGAAAGATATACCGATGNNCTCTCCTACAAGGCTTGGCAAAGAGATTGAGGTTTTTGCCGTTCGTCTTAAGGAACAATATAACATGTATGAAATGATTCCGTTGGCAGCCAAATTTGGAGGTGCCACAGGCAATTTAAATGCTCATCATGTAGCTTATCCTTCAATTGAATGGAACAAACTTGCAAACGATTTTGTGAGTAACAGGCTGGGATTAAAAAGATCTTATCCCACAACACAGATTGAACATTACGACTATTTTGCGGCACTTTTTGATTGTCTTAAAAGAATAAATACCATTTTAATTGACCTTTGTCGTGATATGTGGCTATATATATCAATGGAATATTTCAGGCAAAAAATTAAGGAAGGAGAAGTTGGTTCATCAGCCATGCCACACAAAGTCAACCCTATAGACTTTGAAAATGCAGAAGGCAATTTAGGCTTTGCAAATGCAATATATGAACATCTTTCCTCGAAGTTACCTGTTTCGAGACTTCAAAGAGATCTGACTGACTCCACTGTTCTTAGGAACATCGGGGTTCCAGTAGCCCACAGCATAATATCCGTCAAATCACTGTTAAAAGGATTTAACAAGCTTATATTAAACAGGTCTGCAATAGAAAAAGATCTGAATGCAAATTGGGCTGTTGTGGCCGAAGCTATACAGACAATACTTAGAAGAGAAAATTATCCAAATCCCTATGAAACGTTAAAAGCTCTTACCAGGACAAACCTTCCTGTTAATCAGACACTCATTTCCGAATTTATCGACAACCTCGATATAAGTGATGAAGTAAAAAATGAACTTCGGGCTATTACACCAGAAACGTACACCGGCATATAACAACTCATAAAATGAAAAAATCATATATTTTTATTTTTTTTGTTTTACTCACTTTTTCAGCCAAAGGACAAAAACAGGACAATTTGGTTTATTACGATTATTTTA
>DOVA01000024.1 GCA_003520315.1 Rikenellaceae bacterium
AAGCTTATTTCCGAAATGGACAAATTCAAAAGTCTATTGAAATTAATTTAGCATTACTAAACAAGGAATTAAGTTTCAAAAAAACATCTGAATATCCCGTTGCTGTTTTTAACCTGGCATACGGATATTTTAAGCTTCCTGATTACAAGAAAGCTGAAGAAAATTTTAAAAGATATCTTGCAAACTCATCATCTGTACCCGATTACATTTCAGAAGCAAAACTTCGCACTGGAGATTGTTTGTTTATGCAAAAAAATTACAGTGATGCTATTGAGTTCTATTCACAAGTTGACCCAAGAGACCAACTTTCCACTACCTACGCAAGATATCAAATGGCAATTGCATATGGTCTCCTTGGCAACGATAACAAAAAGAAAGAGATACTCAAAAAAGAAGTGGCAGATTCCAAAAACAAAAATTGTTACTACCCAGAGATACTGTATGAACTTGGAAGAACTCTTGTTCAAAGAGGAGAAGGAGACGAAGCTGTCAAATATTTCAAAGAACTAACTGAAGAATATAAGGATACCCCATACTTTACTAAGGCTCTCCTTGAACTTGGTCTCATATCTCTGAATTCTAAAGACTATTCCGGAGCAATTCAATATTACAAAACAATATTGGAAAAAGCTCCAGATTCCCCTGATGCTCAAAGCGCAATTGCTGGACTTGAAAACATATATCAAGAAAGGGGAGAGGCAGAAGAATTTCTCTCATATCTCGACCAGAAAGGTCTTTCTACAACAAAGTCAGCAAGCGACAAAGAATTGATGCTGTTTAATTCTGCCGAAAAACTTTATCTCTCTGGCAATGTAACAGGAGCAATAAGTGCACTTAACTCGTTCATTTCAAAGTATCCTTCCAGCGTCAAACTTTCACAAGCTTATTATTATCTTGGTGAACTCTATCTTAAATCTGACAAACCTGAACATGCTCTTGATGCATTCTTGACAGTAATGCAGAAAGGAGAAGGTTCTTTTGTGGAACTAGCAACACTTAACTATGCAAGGATAGCCTATCGACTCGAAGACTACAAAAGAGCACTGGAAGGTTATTCCACACTTAGTATAATTGCTAAACTTCCTAATAATCAAATAGAAGCAGAAGTTGGTAGAATTAATTCTTTTTTTATGGACAAACAGTACGAAAATGCCATTGCTGAAGCTCAAAAAATTAATACCAATAATCTTGGGGAATCTGACAGACTGAGAATAAAATATGTGATGGCTAAATCCTACTATCTTTTGGGAGAAAGGAATAAAGCGCTACCGTTATTAAGAGAGATAGCAAAGAACAAAATTTCTCCCGAAGGAGCTGAATGTCAATATTTAATAATTGCTAATGCTTTTGATAATGGAGATTTTCAAACTGTAGAAAAAGAGGTATTCGCATTCTCTGACTCAAACACCCCTCAAACATACTGGCTTGCAAAGAGTTTTATTCTTCTTGGTGACAGTTATGCAGAAAAGGAAGAGTGGGAACAAGCTGAAGCAACTTTCAAAAGTATTCTCGAATCTTATAAACCATCATCAAAAGACGACATTGAAGACCAAGTCAAAATGAGACTCTCAAAAATTTCGAAGAAGAAAAATAAATAAGAAAAAGAAGATAATATCAATGAGAAAAATGTTTAATATTAAATATATAGTAATTGTATGTTTGACCTTTGCAGCATATTTACCCGTTGAATTAAATGCTCAGCAAAAAATAGATCCTACTCTCGAGGTCATGAGAGATTTTGACGCTTATTTGCTCGAAGTTCAAAAATCAAAGATCAGACCACTTTTTCCTGATTCTATCGGCAGATTCAACCTTAATTTTGATTATTCAATATTCGACAAGCCTGTTGACAATCTTTACGAATTCTCTCCACTTCCTTCAGCTAAAATTGATTACGAAAGAGTAACAAATTATCCTTTACTTTGGACAAACTTGGGAGTTAACTTTCCTTTTAATCCTCATATAGATCTTGTTTTACAGCCAAAACTTCCTTCTAATTTTTTATTTGCACTCTATGGAAGATACAATTCATTCCTTGGAAAAGTAGACAGAATAGGAGTTGAAAATGGAAAGGCAGTTAGAACAGATAACAGGATATATTCTCCAGAATACGATGGTAACATTGGATTAAAATTTAACTATAGTTACAAAAAAGGAGAAATAGGATTAAAACTTCAGTTTGACAAGGCTATGTACAGCTTTTACGGAGGATGTGACAGTTCTTCACAGGACTACACTTTTTACAAAAAAAACTTTCTTAAGGACACACTCTCCCACTCTTTCAACAGATTTGGAACTCATATTTATTTAAAGTCTACAAACGAACGACCAAATTATTTTTACTATGAACTTAATCTAAAGTACAGCTATATTGATGACAGAGTAAAATATTTAGAAATATTGCATAAATCTGAAAACAATATTGCAAAATCTTCATTTAATGAGAATTACATGAATATAAATGCGACGCTTGGACCAGTATTCGCCGAATCTAACAGATTTCTTGTAGGGATAGACTATAAGGCTGCCAACAGTGTAACGTCTTCTACCTTAAATAGATATTACGTCGAAGCTTTCCCACGTTATGTTTTCAATCGGAATCGGTGGATTTTTGAAATAC
>DOVA01000066.1 GCA_003520315.1 Rikenellaceae bacterium
TGAGCACCCTATGGGAGGTGGTGAAGGTAAAGCATCCGGTGGACACCCTCGTTCAAGAAAAGGCTTGCTTGCAAAAGGTTATAAGACCCGCAATCCTAAAAAGACGACTAAGAAATTTATTATTGAAAAAAGGAAAAAATAACGGAATTAACTGAATATTATGAGTCGTTCATTAAAAAAAGGGCCTTACATTGAGGCTAGTCTCGAAAAAAGAGTACTTGCCATGAATGAGTCTGGCAAGAAAGAGGTAATTAAAACTTGGTCACGCGCAAGTATGATATCGCCCGATTTTGTAAGTCACACTATAGCTGTTCATAATGGAAACAAGTTTATTCCTGTTTACATTACTGAGAATATGGTAGGTCACAAACTCGGTGAATTTGCACCCACACGCACCTTTAGAGGTCACTCGGGTAATCGTTAATCATTAATTTGAAAAAACAGAATTAAATAATGGGAGCTCGAAAAAGAGAGTCTGCCGAAAGGCGCAAAGAAATAAAGAGACAAACAGCTATTGCCAAGCTGAATAATGTCCCAACTTCACCTCGCAAGATGCGTTTAGTTGCAGATAATATAAGAGGACTTGAAGTTAACCACGCTCTGGATGTATTAAAATATACCAAAAGAGAAGCAGCTATTCGTTTGGAGAAGTTTCTTCGTTCAGCAATTGCTAACTGGGAAGCTAAAAACGAATCAGATCGTAAAGAATTGGAAAGTGGCAATGTAATCGTTAAGACAATTATGGTTGATCCGGGTCGCTCACTCAAGCGTATTCGTACTGCCCCTCAAGGTCGTGCAGCCAGAATTCGCAAACGTTCCAACCACGTTACTATAGTGCTTGACAAAAAAAGTAAAACCGTAAAAGAGGAGCAATAAGATGGGACAAAAAACAAATCCTATATCAAACAGACTTGGCATTATCCGTGGCTGGGACTCTAACTGGTACGGTGGTACTGATTATGCCGGCAAATTATTAGAAGACGCAAAAATAAGAGAGTACTTAAATACCCGATTATCAAAGGCAAGTCTTTCAAGAATTGTTATTGAGAGAACTTTAAAACTGATAACAGTTACTATACACACAGCACGACCAGGGATTATTATTGGCAAAGGCGGACAAGAAGTTGACAAACTAAAAGAGGAGTTGAAAAAAATCTCCAACAAAGAGGTACAAATCAATATCTTTGAAGTTAAACGTCCTGAGATTGATGCCAATATAGTTGCCAATAATATTGCACGTCAAGTAGAGGGTCGTGTATCTTACCGCCGTGCTATCAAGATGGCAATGGCTTCAACTATGAGAATGGGAGCAGAAGGCATAAAAGTTTTGATAAGCGGCCGTCTTGGTGGAGCCGAGATGGCAAGAAGAGAACTTTACAAAGAGGGCAGAACTCCTCTGCATACATTCCGTGCCGACATTGATTATGCTCATGCTGAAGCCCTTACAAAAGTAGGAATACTTGGCATAAAAGTTTGGATATGCAATGGAGAGGTTTATGGAAAAAGAGACTTGTCTCCTAATGTAGGCATATCAACTACTGGTCAGGGAAGTCAACAGACAGGAGGCCGTCCTGAGCGTCGCGAACGCAGACGAAACCGTAATGATGACAGAAGGGGTCGTGGTGAANNGGGAAATCGTGATCGTGGTGGAAACCGCTCATATTCTCCTTCCGAAAGCTGATTCTCAATAATATTGAATATCAAATGCGGGCAGCTTAATTAGCTCTGCCTGCATTTTCCATTTACTTAAACTTTCAAAAAATGAAAAAATTATCCTTTTTAATTTTCTCCCTGATCATCTCAATAGGAGCAATTTCCCAGCCCCTTATGAGGATCTCCCCGGAAAAGGCCGGTTTCGATGCAACCAGATTGATGAATGCAGATCGCATCATCAACGAGTCTATCAGTAAGGGCGATATACCCGGCGCAGTACTTGCCGTTGTAAGAGACGACAAGATGGTGTATATCAAAGCATATGGCAACAAGTCAGTTTATCCGACTGTTGAGAAAATGGAAACAACTACAATTTTTGACCTTGCCTCGGTGAGTAAATGTTTAGGAACTACCCTTTCATTTATGCAACTTGTCGAACAGGGGAAAGTTCGTTTAACAGACAATGTTGCTATGTACATCAAGGGCTTTCAAGGATATGCCGACTCAGTGACGGGCAAAACAATAGATATACGAATAGTAGATCTCATGACTCACTCATCCGGACTGCCAGCATATGCTAATATAGACGAACTTACTGCAAAATATGGTGCTCCCAGCCCTGAAGCCTTAATGGATTATATCTCAACATGCAAGAGAGATTTCAAGCCAACTACCAAATTCCAATACAGTTGTCTTAATTTTATTACACTTCAGAATGTGCTTCAGAACATTACAGGGATGAAGCTTTGTGACTATGCGAAGCAAAATGTATATGATGTTCTGGAACTCAAAAATACTTTTTACAACCCGGATGAAGAATATTTCAAAAATATAGCTCCTACAGAG
Organism: Rikenellaceae bacterium; assembly: GCA_003520315.1. The sequence continues at coordinate 2,500 of DOVA01000066.1, forward strand.
AAACAAAAAGATGGGACAGTTCTGCTCGGAAAAGTTCACGATCCACTTGCAAGAATTTTCAATTTCGGGAATTCGGGAAATGCAGGTCTATTCTCTAATGCAGAGGACATGGCTGTAATGGCTTCAGCAATAATGAATGGAGGAGAATATAATGGAAAAAGAATTCTTGGAAAGCTAACAGTAGAAACAATGATCTCCATCCCTCCAGGATTTGAGCACTTGGGAAGAGCCCTCGGCTGGGATCTTTACTCTTCTTATGCCTCAAACAATGGTAATCTTTTCCCTTATGGCAAGACTTATGGCCATACAGGTTACACAGGCACATCCATTGTTATAGACTCTGTAGATAAGGTTGCAGTAATACTCCTGACAAACCGTGTTCATCCCGAAGATAAGGGAGGTGTTGTAAGACTTAGAGCATTAGTAGCAAATGCAGTAGCAGGAGCTATTATAAAGTAGAAGATAATATAAGATCAGCTAATACAATAGCAGTGGCGGCTTCGACAACTACCGGGACTCTCAGAGCAAAGCAGGTGTCATGCCGCCCTTCTATTTTAAGCTCTTCAATATTCCCGGTGACAAAATTTAATGTCTGTTGACTCTTTGAGATACTCGAAGTTGGTTTCACTGCCACTTTAAACAAAAGATCATTTCCATTTGATATGCCTCCATTAATGCCTCCCGCACCATTTTTTGATGTTTTCCCCCTGGAATCTACTATAGGATCGTTATGCTCAGACCCTCTCATGGAAGCGGCAGCAAAACCATCACCAAATTCTATCCCGCGAACACCGGGAATCGCAAATATTATATGTGAAAGAAGTGATTCCAGTGAGTCAAAAAAAGGCTCTCCAAGACCGACAGGCATATTAGTAACTGTACATTCTATTATACCTCCAAGAGAATCTCCCTCTTCTCTTGTCTTTTGAAGAAGTAACTCCCAATCTTCTGTGTCTTCTACGCCTCCAACATTGATAAGATCAGCCTTAACCAATATCTTTCCAAGTATCTTCTTTGCAACCACACCTGCCGCTACCAGAGTAAGAGTTATTCTCCCGGAATGATGTCCTCCGCCTCTTAAATCCACATAACCTCCGCTTTTTATCAATGAGACAAAATCAGCGTGACCCGGCCTGGGAATGTCAGCAAAATTTAAGTAATCAGAGGAGCGGGTATTATCATTGCTGAATAAAATGCCAATCGGCGCACCTGTAGTAAAGCCTTTATAAACGCCACTGACAATTTCAGGAATATCTTTCTCTATTCTGGGAGTAGTACCTGACTTCCCCCCACTCCGCCTCGCAAGATCCTCAAGAAAATCATCTGAAGAAAGCGAAATTCCAGCAGGAATCCCATCCAATATCAAACCTATTTTCTCGCCATGGGACTCTCCAAAAATGGAAATCCTCAAGTTTCTGCCAAAACTATTCATAAAATAATGAAAATGAAATTGTCTATTTAAAATTACTCATGAAGTCAGGGAAAGACTTTGAAATACAGTTTAAATCATCAAGGAAAACATTTTCTTTGATTTTCAACCCTGCAGTAATGATTGCCATAGCTATTCTGTGATCATTGTGAGATGAGCAAAAACCACCATGAAGCTGAGCGCCCTTCACAATCATCCAATCTCCGTCTAAATCTATATCAGCTCCCAGTTTCGTAAACTCTGTATATAAACTTTCAGCTCTGTTACTCTCTTTATTCGACAACCTTTTAATTCCCTTTATCCTGCTCTCCCCCTCGCAGTTTAATGCAAGAACCACTAAAGACGGAAAAAGATCAGGAGCATTAGTGGCATCAAACTCGAACGGCAAAAGGCTGCCTTTTGGTTTAAGAAGATCTATCTTAGAACCGAGAATAACCTCTTTTGTGCTGTCTTCCTTAAACGCACATGGGACATCCCCACACATCACCAGATATTTTGGGTATTCTACAATATTAATCTCAACACCACAGCCTCTAAGAATCGATATTATTTTTTCATCTGCCTGCTTGGAATTGACGGGAAGATTAGTAATAGTAACACCGTTGGTAATTGCACCTGCAACAAAAAGCATTGATGCCCCACTCCAATCTCCCTCAATAGGGTAAAATGGTCGTGCCTTATATCTTTGTTTACCAGGTATTTTAAATTCATGAAAATTGTGATTAGTAACAGTAACTCCGAAATCTTTGAGAGTTTGAATAGTTAAATCGACATAAGGAGTACTTGTAGGCTCCTTAACCTCAATTGTACTGTTCTTTTCACACATAGGGAGCGACATAAGTAATCCTGAAAGCAGCTGAGAACCTCCGCCTCCAAGCAATTTTAAATTACCCTCCTTAATATGGCCTTTAATTGTTGCAGGTAACCTGTCATTAGTAGATTCAATCTGAAGACCAATCTCGGAAAAAGGGTCAGTAGCAGGATAGAACATAATTCTATTGTTTAAAGTCCCCTTCCCGGTAATTTTAACAGATTTCACCCCTTTGCTGTCAGAACTGAGAAAATGGCCTACTATGGGAATTAGCAAACGAGCCAACAAACCCGATTCTCCTACACAAAGCTCAAGAGACTTGGTAGAACGGTAGAAAATATCAGACTTAGACAGTTGTCTCTTAAGCTCCTCTATACCGGGACTCACAATCTCAACCTTTTGTCTGAGAAACTTGCATTTTTCAACTTTAACTTTTGCACCTAAATTCCTGATTACTTCCAGAGCAGCTTCACTGTCGGCACAAGGCGTATAACCGTAAAGCGCACTCTTACCCTTTGCCAAGGCAGCTGCAAGTATTGCTCGTTGAGAATGACTCTTGGAAGCCGGAGCAACCAACAATTCATTCAAAATCTTCCCGTTTACCTTATTCGGATAGCTTTTTTTGTTCAACAAGCTCCCGGCTTCAGCAATAGTAAATTGACCTTCTGCACTCTCCTTTGTATGCGAAAGCGAGACAAAAGTAAACGGAGCACCTAAATAAAGAGATAAAATCCTAGTAAATCTGGCAGTCTCACCCATACAAAAAGCAATAAGAGGAATCCCCTTATATTCCTTGTAAAGCCTTAGAACCCTCGTACAATCATGCATCGATTGAGCAGTTGTGACAATTTTAATAATATCGGCACCTGAACTTTTACAAGCCTCATATATTTCACAAAGCCTCTCAAAACTGTCAGTGTTTTTATAATTATGATATGAGAGAATAATATTGAATCCCCTCTTGTGAGCAGCAGTTATAAGATCATTTCTGTAGTCTGAAGGTGAATCATATTCAATGTCTATATATCTTTTGCCAACAGTTTTTTTTGTGCGGCTGGCCATAATGGCCCATGTCAGTCTCTTTCTGCACTCCTCGACAGGAAGCTCGGTAAGACGGCATGTGGCAATCAGATCCTTTTTTGTACGAAAAAGAGTAACCGTCTCTTCTCTCGTAAGGTTAGTGTAATCAAGCCTTATTTCTGCTAAATGCACCTTTGAGAGCGCATCCTGTACGCTGTTGAGACCTTTTTCCTTTATGCTAAGACAAATCATTTAACAAACCCTCCAAATCCTTAACATTAATAGAATATATAATTGCTTTGCCAATACTTTCAATAAGAATTAAATCAAGATTACCTCCCGTCTTCTTCTTATCTTTCAGCATAACATCAGTCAAAGAAGATAACTTTACAGGAGAAGCGACAGGCAAACCCAAGTCTTTAAAATCAGATTCAATAGTAAGTTCCTCATCCGATTGCAATAGAGACAGTTTAACAGAAAGTTTGGACGCAAGAATTATTCCGATTGAGACAGCCTCTCCATGATGTAATTGTGTTATCTTTTCAAGTGCATGAGCAAAAGTATGTCCAAGATTAAGCAGTTTACGTACCCCATTGTCAAACGGATCTTGTTCGACAATAGAAGCTTTGATCGAGCTGCATTTTTTAATAAAAGGCCAAAGAATTTTTGCTTCAAGCTGTCGGCTACGAACCTCTCCAAGAAAATTAAAGTAATTATCTCTGTCAGCAATTATAAAAGTTTTCAACATCTCAGAAAGCCCCGCTAACATCTCATTTTTAGGCAACGAATTAAGAAATTCAGGACAAATAAGCGTGAAAGCGGGCTGATTGACAACACCTAAAATATTCTTGAAGCCGGATAAATTTACGGCAGTTTTTCCTCCAACAGCAGCATCAACTTGTGCAAGCAAAGTTGTAGGAACATAAGCAAACTTAATACCACGCATATAGATTGAGCCTATGAAACCCACAAGATCAGAAATAACTCCACCTCCAACCGCGAGTAAAAAAGAGCTTCTGTCAACCCCCATTTCAAGAAGTTGAAGAGATATACTCTCCACACTCTGCAAGCTTTTATTATTCTCTGAAGCAACAACTCTTATCTGAGGCGTAGGAAAATATTTTCCATAGATCTCTGCGATCTTCGCGTCTATGATTGTAACCACCAGGCAATCCCGGGGGATAAAAGAATCAATACAATCTATGTCGGCACAATAGTTTAGGTTAAGTACACACCGTTCCATAATTACAAAATTAACAAATTATTGAAAAGACAGCATCAGATATTTTTTATTTTGAAACCAATAATCTAACGTTCAGATATGTACAATTTTACAATATTCATTTTACTTTTAAAGAAAAAATGCTTTGTCGTACTTTTTGTAGTTTTTGCCTTGGCATAGAGGCTATTATAGTAGAGGTAGAAGTTGAGATAACTCAAGGCATCAGCTTTTTCCTTGTGGGACTACCTGACAATGCCGTAAGAGAGAGTCAGCAAAGAATTGAGGCTGCACTCGGAAGCATAGGTTGCCATCTTCCCGGTAAAAAAGTTATAATTAACCTTGCACCAGGAAATATTAGAAAAGAAGGAACTGGTTTTGATCTGGCAATTGCTGTTGGAATATTAGCTGCTTCGGGTCAATATGCGTTTAAATCACTATCAGACTGCGTAATAGTCGGAGAACTTTCACTTGACGGAACACTAAGACCGGTCCCGGGCGCTTTGCCTATAGCAATTTCTTGCAAACACGAAGGATTTAAATATTGCATATTCCCCGAAGAATCTGCCTATGAAGCATCGGCAGTAGACGGAATTACAATATACGGAGCAAAAAATTTGCTTGAAACTGTAACACTTCTTTGTGGAGAGTCTTTTAAAGAGCCTGTTACTTATAACGATAAATCAGAAGAAAATATATGTAGTACAAAAGTCAATATTCCCGATTTTTCAGATATAAAGGGTCAAGAGAGTGCTAAAAGAGGACTTGAAATAGCAGCAAGTGGAGGACATAACATACTCCTTTGTGGAGCACCCGGTTCGGGCAAAAGTCTAATGGCCAAAGCACTTGCCGGCATACTTCCACCAATGAACAGAAATGAATCATTGGAAACAAGTATAGTATACTCAGTGGCGGGGAGCGGAAATTCATTTAACGGATTAATTAAAGAACGTCCCTTCCGCTCCCCGCATCACTCCACATCATTATATGCCATGACAGGCGGAGGGGCTTCCGCCCAACCCGGAGAAGTGTCACTTGCTCACAATGGAGTACTTTANNTCGTTCTGTACTTGAGGTTCTTCGCCAGCCAATGGAAGAAAGAGTTATATCAATTTCAAGACTCAAATACAAATATGTATATCCTTGTAATTTCATGTTCGTTGCCTCCATGAACCCATGCCCCTGCGGTTTTTATGGCCAGCCGGGAGACAAGTGCATTTGTACTCCCTACGCAATAAATCACTATCTTTCAAAAATATCAGGACCAATGCTCGACAGAATTGATATGAAAATTGAGGTCAATCCTATTCCTGGCGAAAGACTTTTGAGTGATGAACCTGCCGAATCTTCGTCTTCAATCAAAAAACGGGTCACAGCAGCAAGAGAGCTCCAGCAAAAACGCTTTAAAGGCAGAATTAACACTAACGCACAAATGAGTACTGTTGATATAAGAGCATACTGCAAACTCGGCAGAAGTGAACAAAAACTACTTTCTACAGCCATTGACAAAATGAATCTCTCCGCCCGAGGCTATCATAAAATTTTAAAAGTTGCTCGAACAATCGCAGACCTCGACCATTCGGAATACATAACCACAATCCACCTTGCAGAAGCTATACAGTACAGAGGAATGGAAAATTTCTGAAAACTCCCATTCCTTGAATTACCTGTGTTATTCCCGGAAACATCGTTCTTTTCGTATCCAAGGTGAGCATCCATCTCTTTTTGAAGCATTTGTTCCAGAACCTGGGCATTCCCAATAACTGCATCTACTTCGTATCCTGAAGTTGTACGCCAATATGACAATGAGTGCTGAGACTCTGAATACCCTATATAAGCAATTATTTCATGAATATCTAAAGTACGACTTTACTTTTTCACGAAAATATGGAAGCTCTCAAACAATATTTTCGAGTATGAAAGAATATTTTTATATTTACACAAACATATTCGAGTATGGAAGAATATTTCGCAGCCCTAGAGAAGTACAATTTCTGGAATGGCAATGTTCCGGAATTCGGTTTTATAAGAAAAGATTATACCGATAAAATCTTTGATTATACCGGGAATAAATTAATCAAAGTCCTTGTCGGTCAAAGGAGAACCGGGAAAAGTTATTTACTCAGGCAAATAGCAAACAGACTTATTGAGGGTGGAATAAAACCCCAAAATATATTTTATATTAACAAAGAGTTCACCGATTTCGATTTTATAAGGGATTATAAAGATCTTGAGGTTTTACTGAAGTTATATAAGGAAAAATTGAATCCTGAAAAAAAAGTCTGGCTGTTTTTTGATGAAGTTCAAAATATAGACGGATGGGAGCATTTTGTCAATTCACTTTCTCAGGATTTTGTGAATAACTATGAAATATTTTTAAGCGGTTCTAACTCCAAAATGTTATCGGGGGAATTGGCTACGCTCCTCTCCGGGCGTTATGTAAGTTTTGAAATATTCCCCTTCAGTTTCAACGAATATGCGGGTATAACGAAAAAAGATATTTCGAAACAAAGTTTTATCGAATATCTGGAGAGTGGTGCCCTTCCTGAGTTATTTGTCCTGCCTAACGATGAAACAAAGCGTAACTATATATCGGCCATAAAAGATACAGTATTTTTGAGAGATATAATACAGCGACACAATATCAAGGACCCGAAGTTACTGGAAGATATTTTTGTCTATCTTGTAAATAATGCCTCAAACCTCATCTCAATACCAAATATCGTTAATTTTTTCAAGAGCAATAACCGAAAAACCACATACGACACGATTTCAAATTATATCGGTTACATTAAGGACACTTTTTTGATACACAAAACAGAGCGCTTTGATATAAAGGGAAAAGATATAATATCAGGTAATTGTAAATACTATATCAATGAACTTTCATTTAAAAATTACCTTTACCCAGGTTTTGGTTACGGATTAGGATACAAACTCGAGAATCTTGTTTATCTAGAGCTCTGCAGAGCAGGTTATGATGTATTTGTAGGGACCCTCAGGGAAAAAGAAATTGATTTTGTAGCGAAAAAGAGCGACCGAATTATCTATATACAAAGTGCCTATCTTTTATCGGACGAACAGACCGCTCAGCGAGAATACGCTCCATTGGAGGCCATCCATGATAATTACGAAAAAATGGTTGTATCTCTTGACGACATATCTTTGCCATCAAATAATGGGATAAAGCATGTTAAAGCATGGGAAATGGCAAAAATTATCAAGTAACAAATAATAGAAGTTTAGTTCTTTGGACACATCAGTTCATTTTTGTCTGACTTACAAACAATTACGGCATCATTGTTGTTTTATTCAATGCTGTTGTGCCATGAAAAAGATTCAACTTATTATCGTTACTCTTCTGGGCTTTTCAAACCTTTGGAATTTATAACTTAGCATGGACAAAGAGTTAAGCAAAAAACTTAACTTGCCGAGAGTTTTTTCAATAATTGCAATTAAATTTCAGGAACTTTTAGATCATCAGGGGTTCCTGGTTGTATTATTTTACCTGTTTGATCCTTAAGGTGCCCAAAGTTCCACCTCAGAGATATTCCGACAATTCTGCCAAGCTGTTCATTTCTTGTAGTCATAGTATACTCATCATTCCCGATTATTTTGGATTTATATTTATGATTTCTCAGTGGGTCATTAATGAATAAATTCATAAATAACTTATCCTTTATGATAGTTTGAGATAAATTTAGAGAAGTTGATGAATAATAAGTAGTTTTCTTCATTTGGGCAGAATTTGAAGGAATAAGATTATATGAAATTTCCAGAACCGTCGAATTACTTATATCAAATGTACCATTAAAAGTAAAATTAAATCCCCGTGCCTCATTTCTTTCACCGGATTCATTATTAACATAATTTGAAACATTATATCCTCCAGAGCATACAATCCAAAGCCAATTTTTAAAAAATGAAAGATTTCCTGAAATTTTTTGTATGAACTTTTTCCCAATATTTTCATAAGTACTTGTACTAATTCCGGTATTATCTATTGTGGAAATGTATTCGATTGCATTGTTTGTATAAGAGGTTGAATACACAAGGCCGATATCAAGATTGTTCCCAATTCGTTTGCTTGCTTTTGCGCTAAACATATGAACATAATTTGACTTTAAATAAGGATTGCCTTTAAATAAATTTTTCGGATCGCTATTATCAATAAAGGGATTTAAATAATTAACACTAGGTCTGAAAGGTCTACCTATATATGATACTCCGAACCTTATTTTTCTTGGAATATTGTAAACAATATTAATTAACGGGAAAATCGCAAATTCGTTATAATCAAGTTTGGAGATGATCCCGTTATTTATAAAATTCCCCTTATTTGTATTGTTTTCAAGTGCTATAACAGATTTAAAAGAGAACTTCTTGAGTTTTAATGAGTAATCTACACTTGCGCTTAAAATCTTTTGGTTATAATTTAATCCATTATTTACATCCTCGGCATAACTACTCAATAAAGAATAGTTATTATACCTCCTTTCGGTATAGCTTGCTAAATATATAAATGAATGCACTTTTTTAACGGTTTTTCTTAAGTTAATTGTCGCATTGAAGTTTAATGTTGATGTGCTGTCAAGAGAATTGATCTCAGAGTAATCGTTTGTGTTGATATTGTTAGCTAGAATATAATCTGAAACAGAGAGGCTATTCGTCAGATTCATATTAAAAGTCAATTGTCCGTTATTATCATCCAATTTTCTGTTATAACTGAATATGCCATTTAACTTGGGGGTAGAGGAATTTCTGTTTGTTGAATTACTGGTGGTAGAAAAAATAATATTATTCTGCAAATCATACGATTCTGAATTAGAGTTAACGAAATTGTGCCCATTTGAAAGATTTGTAGAAAAAGCTATTTTAAAAATATCTTTTTTGTTGGGAGCATAAGTAACTCCAGCCAAAAGATTGTGAGACAGATTATTGTTCCATAAAACAGACTGATTAATCTGGCTTTTTATTGGCAATTCAGCAGTGAGAAAATTCTTTTCAGTTGTATTTTCAGTTTTTTGTTTATTTAAATAATCAATACCATAATTTAATGAAAAGTAGAGTTTTGAAGCTTTTACTATAAAATCGGCATCTCCACCTAATGAAACATTATTACTTGCATTAGTATTTAATTCTCCTACAAATCCGTTTGGCAGATCTCTGGTTAGGTTTATGTTTATAATCGGGATATCTCCCGGATTATCCTTAGTACCCGGTAAAATAATTTCAATGGTTTTCATTACATCTCCTTTGATAAATTTCATCGGGTACTGTCTGTCACCATTAATCATCTCATTCGGTCTGCCGTTAATGTAGATTGTTTCAATATCGTCACTGAGATATTTTAATTTTCCATCGCTCCCCTTTACTTTTATAAACGGAATCTTCTTCATTATATCCATCATTTTAACTTTATGGGCATTTGTGTCTTTTGTAACATCATATATGAGCCGGTCAACCTCTTCTTTCATTATATATTTTCGGGCAAATACTTTTACTGCATCCAGTTCCCTTCCTTCTGAGAGTTTTACAACGCCAATATCATTAATCCCCTCTATAACAGAAACAAATAACGAGTCCTCCTTATAACTCATTGCTGAAAATTTCAGTAAATACCTTCCTGCACTCTTTGTCGAAGTGAGGAATGCGCCAACAGAGCTGGTGCCTGTATAGTTGATGGTATCTCCTTTTTCATCAATTACAAACACTACGGCAGATTGAATAGGTGTACCGGTTTCAGAAGATAAAACCAAACCCTTGAGCTGAAATTTCATATTTTTGGCTGGTTGAGCCATTACATTAATGCACAGCAATAAAGAAATACAAATACAGCTT
>DOVA01000258.1 GCA_003520315.1 Rikenellaceae bacterium
GCCGGATGCGCTTTGCCTGCAAAAAGAAACTGAACAGGTTGCTCTTCATTATTAACGATTTCCGCCAGTCTGTCCAAATCTCTGAAAAGCAAAGACGCTCTCTTATAAGTTGCAAATCTTCTGGCAAATCCAATTGTAAGCACATCTGACCTGAGTGTCTCTTTTATTGTTACAATTTGTTTGGGTCTGTAATGAGCAGTAGTGGCAGGTTCAGAAAGAGTATGTCTAATTAGTGTTATAAGCCTCTCTCTCAATCTGTTTCTTGTATCCCAAATGTCTTCGTCAGAAACTTTGTATATTCCTTCAAAGCAACTCTTTTCATATATATGCCGGATAAATCTCTGTCCAAAAACATCTTCGTATATCCTTTTCCATTCCCTTGCAGCCCATGAAGGATAGTGAACCCCGTTTGTCACATAGCTTACATGAAGCTCCTGAGGAAGATAGCCTGGCCATAAGGGAGCAAATATTTCACGACTGACTTCTCCATGAAGCATGCTGACACCATTAATCTCTTGTGACAGATTGGCGGCAAGGTTACTCATGGAAAACCTTTCATTTGGATTGTTTGGATCTATCTTGCCAAGAGACATCATGGTTTCCCATGAGATTTTGAGTCTTTCAGGAATGTGAGGAATATACTCTCTGAGAAGATCTTCCGAAAATGAATCATGGCCTGCAGGGACAGGAGTATGCGTAGTAAAAAGTGAAGAAGACCTCACTACTTCAAGGGCTTCATTAAATGAAAGATGCTCTTCCTGTACGTACTCTCTAAGCCTTTCAAGACCTGTGAATGCAGCATGGCCCTCATTGCAGTGGTAAATATCGATCTGTTTGTTTAGTGTCCTAAGTGCACGTATACCACCGATACCGAGCAAAATTTCCTGTTTGAGTCTGTTCTCCCAATCTCCCCCATAAAGGTAGTGCGTAACTACTCTGTCCTCTGGTAAATTATCTTCAAAATCAGTATCCATGAGTATAAGCTCTGTTCTGCCAATTTCCACTTTCCAAAGTCTAGCATAAAGTGTCCTTCCAGGAAAAGCAATACTTATTGTCGCCCAGTTTCCATTTAAATCCCTTACAGGATTGACAGGTATCTTTGTAAAATCCTGAGGTTCATAGATGGAAATCTGATCTCCTTGAGCACAAAGCCTCTGAGTAAAATAACCGTATTTATACAGCAAGCCTACTCCTGTAACAGGTACCATCTTGTCACTTGCTTCCTTAAGAAAGTCTCCCGCCAGGATACCGAGCCCTCCCGAATAGATTTTAAGTGAAACATCAAGTCCATATTCCATGCTGAAATATGCAATTCTCGGCCCTTTCATCTCATCCTTAAGTGACATGTACTTGTTAAAGCTTGAATATGCTTTGTCCATTCTCTCCAGGAAATCAAAGTCATTTTCGAGTGCAGCATATTTACTGGCGGTAATGTTGTCCATCATATTCATGGGATTTCTTGAGCATTTTCGCCATAAATCCAAATCTATAGACCTGAAAAGTTGTTTGGCCTCTTCATTCCAGCTCCACCATAAATTTTTTGCCATGATATCAAGCGGCTTTAGCCTTTCAGGCAAAACCTTGTTAACTATCATTGTACTCCAACTTGGAGTATTTGCTACGTCAATTTTATAAATTATACTTTCCTTGTCATCTGCAAAACTTTCATAGTTGTCCCAATTTTCAATCAGCTTCTCCAAAGCCTGTGAATAAGCTTGTTTGTAGAACTGAATCTGATTCTCCCACAAGGCAACTTCAGAGACCTCCCTTGCATTATTGCGATAATCCAGCATTTTTTGGGGTGTCAGTTTGCATATTTCGACCATTTTGGCCTCTATGGCACTAATTACATCATCGTAATTAAAATCATTTCTTTCAATAATCTCAATACTTGGATGTGGCTTTTTATAATGTTCACTAACCCAACGTCCAAAGCCTGCAAGAGAGGTGGTAACAGTAGGGACACCAAATGCGAGGCTTTCCAAAGGTGTGTAACCCCAAGGCTCGTAATAGGAAGGAAAAAGTGTAATATCGAGCCCGGCGAGTAACTGATAATAAGTATAATTAAAAATACCGTCATTACCATTAAGATATGCAGGTACAAACAGTACTTTTACCCTGTCATTATCTCTGTTTTGAAGATTAAGTTCTCGTATTCTGTTCAGTACAGGATCCCATTCTGGTTCACTTAACAGATGAGAACAATTTGTAATATAATCAGAGTGGTTATTCATTTTGTTGACAAGATCCTTGTTGGGTCCATTTATAGCAGCAGGGACAAATATCCATGCTACTACGTTTCTGGTAAGTTTAGAATCGTTGTTTAGCTTAGCCGCAGCATCGAGAAATAAATCTATTCCTTTGTTCTTGAATTCGTAACGCCCACTGATAGCCATCATAACAGTATCATCTGTTATTTCAAAACCTGTCATGAGAGTCGCAATCTCAGTTAATCTTTTTCTAGCACTCTTAAAATATTCTTCATATTTGTTGACCGGTGGAGTAAAACTTTTTTCAAATCCGTTAGGAGTTACTATATCAACATTTCTACCAAGAAAAATTCTGCACTCTCTTGCTGTTACTTCACTGACAGTAGTAAAAACGTCTGCAAAGTGTGCGGCAGTCTTCTCGAGAGAATGTTTGGCCATTACATTAAATTCTCTTGCTTTGTCATCGGCAACATAATTCTCAAGAGGTCCATATAGTGGAAGATTGTTCCATGCAATTGAACGTCCCACAACTGTCGCATGGGTTGTAAAAACTGTTGCCACAGGCGTATTTGCCTGTTTAAGATAAAGAATGC
>DOVA01000141.1 GCA_003520315.1 Rikenellaceae bacterium
ATTTTATTACTTATATACTGTTCTGCTGCTGCTTTAAATTTGCCGTGTCTTATAAGTTGTGCCTGGATCCCAAGCTTGTCGAGAAGGTCCTTGAAGAAAAGCGAATTGACACTAAGTCCTGTAAGATAGGCACTTCCGGTAGGATTTAAATATATTTTATCAGAAGCTGTTGCAAGATAGTATGCAGGTTGTGAGAAATTATCAGCATAAGAAATAATTGGTTTGCCACTTTCGTGGAAACGCAATAGTGCAGCCCTTATTTCTTCTAAATGAGTTATACCCACATTCAAGTCGTCAAGATCCATGAGAATGAATTTTATTCGAGGATCAGAAGCCGCATTGTCAATTGCGTTAACAACACTCAATATACCTAAACTTTTGGAGGACAATTGCAGATTGGTAATGCTGACGCTGGCAAGAGGATCATCTGTTGGCTGTTCTGTAACCGGATTGCTAAAATTAATGTTTAGAACTGCCGAAGACGGAACAGTCGGTATGGTCTTTTCTGTAAATGAAGCTATTGACCCAAATATCCCAAAAAGAAGAATAATGCCAATAATCATTGTTATCAAAGAGCCAACAAAAGTCCCGGCAACAATTTTTAGAAAGTCTTTCATATTTTTCTTAATTATTATTCAAACAAATATAAGAAAAACATTATATTTTTTTCAATTTGTATCCAACTCCTCGAATGTTCTCAATGCACAAAGGTGTTGAAGAAAGTTTTTTCCTCAGGTGAGAAGCCAAAGCTTCAATAGATTGTTTTGGATCAATATCTTTACCTTCCCAAATGGCCGAAACCAGATCAGAAACCTTGCAAATTTGATTGTAGTTACTGCAGAGTATTTGAAGAAGTCTGTTTTCGTAGAAAGAGAGAGTAGTTGTTTCTCCATCCTGCATCACCAGGCATCTTTCTTCAGGAGAGTAATTGATATTTCCAAGAGTATAGATCTCATTATCCTTACTTGAAATCTGCATACATTTCTGAATCCGTATCAATAATTCTCTTAGACCGAAAGGTTTTTTCAGATAATCACTGCACCCTATCTCAAAACCGTTGGCAACACTGCTATCGTCACTTATTGATGTAATAAAAATGATAGGTATGTTTTTATCCATGGTCCTGATAAGTCTGGCAACTTCAAAACCATCTATTTCCGGCATGTTAATATCAAAAAGGCACAGGTCGGGATGGAATTTGTTATATTGTTCCAATGCTGTACGGCCATCACTTACAAATGAGAGTTCGTAGCCACTCATTTTAAGAAACTCGCTCATTGCGTAGCCGAAATTCAGCTCGTCATCAGCTAATAGTATTCTCTTTCCCATGATCAGATTTTATTGATAGAGTAAAAGTGCTTCCTTTTCCAACTTCACTAACAAGGGTAACTTTACCTTTATGAGCCTTAACTACCCACATTACATAATTAAGCCCGAGTCCGAATCCTTTGCCTTTTTGTGCATGTTCCTTTTTGGTGCCTCTGTAAAACTTTTCAAATACCTTGGACTGTTCTTCTTTAGGGATTCCAATTCCGTTGTCTTCTATAGATATAGAAAAGTACTTTCCTTCTTTATAAGTAGAAATATTGATAATGACCGAGTCGTTTGAGTATTTTATTGCATTGTCTATCAGATTGCCAATTGCATTAGAAATATGAAGCATATCACCATACACCTCCTCGCTTCCTTCAGGAATATTAGTAATAATTTTAATATCCTTTTTGGGATTTACATTGTGACGTGCAATATGGGGGTTAATGGCTTCGCGGATATTAAAGACTTTCTTATCAAGCGGGGTCTGTTTTTTCTCAAATTTGTTTATTTCAAGTATGTTTTCAATCAAACTGTTAAGAAAATAAAGCTGCTCTTTGGATTTCCCAAGAAAATAGGGGGCAGACTTACTGTCTGCCATCTCAGCAACTTCAATATTTGTAATTGAAGATTGAAGTGGAGAACGGAGTTCGTGAGTCAGGAAATGTGTGATATTTTCCTTTACCTTGGCCAGAGTTACTTGTTTGTAAAGCATTCTTGTCTGCAATACAATACTTATCATTATAAAAATAGTCAAAGCAACAGAAGCTAACAGCATAATAAGCAAGTCACCTTTAAAGACAGTCGGAGGATATGTTATATGAGCTTTAATTATCATGTCTTTTGCCGTGTTAAGAGGCACTGTTAAATTAAAATTTGAGCTAAAAAGAAAGAAGGATTTATTTTGTTTTGTATATTCAGTTTTATAACTTTTTTGGGGATCAGAGTATGTCAGAATATAATTTGTTATTTTGCCCTCTTCAATTAATTTTTTAGAGAAGAAAGATGATAAAGTATCAATATTAAGAGGTAAAATATTTTTATATGCATCTTGAAGTGCTTCTTCTATTGAAACTTTTGTAAAGTTTTTATCATCTTGTAAATTGATGTTTTTAACAATTCCACTATCAATTCTTATGTCTGAAGGCATTTTATTGGAAATTGTCACAGAAAAATTATCGATTGAACTTAGTTTAATGAGCCTTGAATTAAGCTCCTTATCTATTGCATCTTTAAGTATTTCCTCTGTTTGAGCACGATATTTAATTTTCTCACTGTCAATGAGTCTATAGAGCCAAATGCCCTGTATAGCGAGTAATAAGAAAATTGCAATAATAGATATTGTAAGTGCCCTGTTTAGCATTTTCAGCAAATTGTCAGTAAGTGTTCAGCATTCTGTATGCAAATCTAACAAATATTATTAATTTATTTGTAGTGCAAAAAACAAATAAAAATTTAAAGCCATGAAAGCAAATTTTGAAAAACTCAATGAGAAAGAGATGATTAACGTAATCGGCGGTGATCAAGTTTTAAGATACGTTGATAAAGATGGTAATGTTTTCTACATTATTATTCGTGATGGAAGAAATGACTAATTGTAAGTTTTAACCCTATTTTAGCCTCACTTTAATGATAATTTGCTGAAAATCAGCAAATAGTAAATCTTTTGATTTGTTTATAATTTAATGTACAGGAGACCATTTAGACACTACCATCAACTGGACTCCATGGACTGTGGTCCTACTTGCCTGAGGATGGTGGCTGCTCATTATGGACGAAATTATTCCTTGGAAACTCTCAGGAACAGATGTGAGTTTTCCAGGGAAGGTGTTAATTTGTTGGGAATTGCCAAAGCTGCTGAAAGCATCGGTTTTAGATCGACCGGGGCAAGGCTTTCTTTTGAGGAGCTTTGCAAAGTTGATTTTCCTGTAATTCTTCACTGGAACCAACGTCACTTTGTTGTGTTATATGGAATTAAAGGCAAAGGAAAAAATAAAAAAATGCTTATTGCCGATCCTGCCACCTCGCTTGTGGAATTAAGTGAAAGTGAGTTTAAAAAATCATGGTACAGTACTGTTAAGGAAGGAGTTGGTTTAGGAATTGCTCTTTTGCTGGAGCCTACACCTCAATTTTNNCTTTTAAATTTTTATTTAAATATCTGAAACCATATAGTAAATTTATCTTTCAACTGGTCATTGGGCTGGTCATAGGTAGTTTGTTGCAGCTAATACTGCCTTTTCTTACTCAAAGTATTGTCGATATTGGAATTGGCACAAGAGATCTTGGATTTATCTGGCTTGTACTTATAGCTCAGCTTATGCTTACATTAGGCACGGTTTCAGTTGAGTTTATTCGTGGCTGGATTTTGCTTCATATGGGTACAAGGATAAATATATCTCTTGTTTCAGACTTTCTTACTAAATTAATGAGACTGCCTATAGGTTTCTTTGATACCAGGATGACGGGTGATCTGCTCCAAAGAATAGACGATCACAAGAGAATTCAAAATTTTCTTACAGGCTCGTCTTTGAGTGTTCTTTTTTCTCTTTTCAGCATTGTAATTTTTGGAATAGTCTTGTTGATCTACAGTCCTCTTATATTTTTAATTTTCATTGTTGCATCTGTTATATATGTGGTTTGGGTAATGCTTTTTATGAAAAAGAGAAGAGAACTGGATGACAAAGCTTTTACTCAAAATGCTGCAAATCAAAATTCTGTGATACAACTTATAACAGGGATGCAGGAGATTAAGCTAAATAGTTGCGAGAGACAGAAGAGATGGGAGTGGGAAAGAATTCAGGCAAGACTTTACAGGTTAAATATTAAGGGTCTTGCTCTCGGACAGTATCAGGAAGCAGGGGCAACATTGATCAATCAGATCAAGAATATATTAATAACCGTTTTTGCTGCAAGCTCCGTTTTAAATGGGGAATTGACTCTCGGTATGATGCTTTCTGTGCAGTTCATCAATGGTCAGCTTAACGCTCCTGTAATGCAGTTGGTTTCGTTTCTCAAGTCTTCACAGGATGCTCGTCTTTCTTTGGAGCGGCTTGCAGAGATTCATGACAAGAATGATGAAGAGAGTTCCGAAAAAAGTTATATAACAGATATTGAAAAAAACAAGCCGATTTCAATCGAAAATCTATTTTTCAAATATGAAGGTGCCGGTTCTCCTTTTGTGCTTAAAAATATAAATCTCACTATTCCAAGTGGTAAGATTACTGCAATAGTTGGAACAAGTGGAAGTGGGAAAACTACGCTGGTGAAATTGTTGTTAGGTTTTTACAATCCTGCCGAAGGTTCAATAAAGTATGGTGATCATAATCTCTTTTCTTTGAGTATGGAACACTGGAGAGCAAAGTGCGGAGTGGTAATGCAGGATGGATTTCTGTTTTCTGATTCTATTGCAGGAAATATTGCTCCTGGAGAAGATCAAATAGATGTTGACAGGCTTGAAAAGGCGGTTACTATAGCTAATATTAAGGATTTTGTCGAGAGTCTTCCACTCTCATATAATACTAAAATTGGTCAGGAGGGGCATGGTCTGAGTCAGGGACAGAAACAGCGACTGTTGATTGCAAGGGCAGTCTACAAAGATCCGGAAATCATAATGTTTGACGAGGCAACAAACTCTCTTGATGCCAACAATGAGATGCAGATTATGAAAAATTTGGAAGATTTTTTTGTTGGAAGAACTGTATTGGTAGTTGCTCACAGACTAAGTACAGTGAAAAACGCAGACAATATAGTTGTTCTTGACAAGGGCGTTATTATAGAATCCGGAACTCATTCTGAATTGATTGAGAAGAGAGGGGCATACTGGCAGTTGGTAAAAAATCAGTTATATGTCTGAAAGAAGAAAAATAGAGATTAGGTCAGATGATGTGAATGAGATTCTCACAAGACCGCCAGGGTGGATTGTGAGATGGGGAAACACTCTTATATCTGCTATTTTTATCTTATTTGTCATCGGCTGTGCAATATTTAGTTATCCGGATAAATTGACAGCACCTATAGTCGTTTCTTCTGCAAATTTGCCTGCTCAACTTATGGCCAAAACAACTGGTAAGGTTCAGGAATTGTTCAAGTTTGACGGAGATTTTGTGAAAGCAGGTGAAGTTATCGCAATGATTGAAAATTCAGCTGATTACAATGATTATATTAAATTACGTTATGTAATAGATAGTGTTATTGGNNTTGTTGGGCGACATGCAGGCATTATACAATCAACTGGTTAATAAGCTGGCTGAATATGACAATTTTGTCCAGCTTGATTACCACAGGAAAAAGATAGCTTTACTGAAAAAGGAGTTAGATGTGCAGAGATCTGTAATTAGTCAATACACAAAGAATATGTTGCTTTTTTCGGAACAGTTTGAGCTTGCTTCAAAGAAATATCTAAGAGATAGCACCTTATTTGTTCAGAAAGTTCTTTCTCAGGCTGATTTTGAAAGTAGCAGGATAGCTAAACTTTCTGCAAGACAGGGTTATGAGGCTGCAAAGAGAGAAATAGACGAGTTAAAAATCGCTGCGCTAAAAAGTGAACAGTCAATACTTGATCTTGAACTAGACAGGGAGAAGCAGTTATCTTCATACCAGACAGAGCTTTCCAGTGATTATGATTTGTTAAAAAGTTCCTTAAGAAAATGGGAACAGGATTACCTGCTAATTTCTCCTCTCAACGGGAGAGTCTCTTTCACAAAATATTGGCAAGAGAATCAGAATGTCTCTGCCGGTGAAGTGGTTTTTACAGTCTTGCCCGAGCAGAAAGCCTCAATTTCGGGTAAGATATATCTTCCTTTGTCTGGAGCAGGTAAAGTCAGGGCAGGCCAGAAAGTGAATATTAAATTTGACAACTATCCTTATATGGAATTTGGCATGGTTGAAGTAAGAGTAACAGGTTTGTCTTCAGTTCCTGCAGTTGTGGATGATTCACGCGTTTATGTAGTTGATGTTGCATTACCTGACAGACTTGTTACAAATTATGGCAAAGAACTTCCATTTTCAGAAGAAATGATGGGAGTTGCCGAGATTATTACAGATGAGCAAAGTGTTCTTAACAGAGTAATATTCCCTGTCAAACATATATTTAGAAGTAGAATGTTATGAGAATTACTTTGTTAATACTGGTTGTTGGAGCTATTTCTGCTTGTTGCACTTCTCTTATATCTTCGCTTTTTTATAGAGTGAAATGGTTCAGAAATGTCAAGAAAAGCAGATGGGAAGTATTAAATTTTACAGTAACTGCTCTTTTTAGATATAGTAGTAAATTTTTTGCTCCCTTTACTCTGTTGCGTGAAATGATGCAATGCACTTTGCTAACCTGCCTTATTTATAAGTATTTCATATCGCCAGATTATTATCTGTTGCCCAAATGCATTATTTGTGTTTTTCTTTTGACAGTGCTTGTGACTGCCGCGATTCAGTTCTTGGTATTTTATAAATTCTATGACGAAAATCTTGTTGACTGAAGGATTTTTTGTAATTTTGCAAACATGAAGAAATCGTTCCAGACATTACTTGCATTTGTTCTGCTTAGTTCCTATGTTGTTGCCAGTTTGGGCATCGGCGTGCACGAATGTTCCAGGAGCGGATCTATAAACATCAGGCTGTTTGCCTATTCAAGAAGTTGTGATGCCATTCACCCGGTTTGTAATTGTTTTCATCACCATCATGACGGTCTTCCCGAGCATCAGCACCATTCATCTAAATGTTGTCATACTACTATTTATCAGATTTCTCAGGATTATGACATCGTTAGTTTTAATCATTCAGCCGTTTTTGCTTCAATAGATTTTAATTCGCAAGATTATATAATTTCTAATTTTGAGGATAGTGCTATCAATGGCACAGCACTTTTTAGTAATAGTGCTTATACTCCTCCACCTCTTCCAATTGATATAAATCCATATTCTTTCTGCTCTCAGTGGAGATTGTAGAGATTCTGTCGAAAAAATAGATAGATAATATCTTTTTACAGGAATCTTTTACAATTTTTTATTTAATATGAAGAGAATAATTATTACTTTTTTATTTACAATATTTATAACAACACTTTCATTTTCACAGACAATTCATGGTATTGTCAAGGCACAACATGAGAGTGGGGAGATTGAGCCATTACCTTACGCATCGATATATTGGCTCGAAGGTAAATTTTCACTTGAGACTGATCAGGATGGTAAATTTACAATTAAGAATGTACATTCAGAGAAGGTCTCTCTAATAGCAACATATATTGGTTATTCAAGAGATACGTTAATACTTGAAAATGGAGAAAACAGGGCAGATTTTATTCTTAAAGAAGAGAACAACAGCCTTGATGAAATTAGAGTCGTAGGAAGGCAGGAGGGGAACTATATTTCCAAAGTAACTCCTGTTAAGACAGAAGTTATTTCTGCCGCTGGTCTTTGCAAAATGGCCTGTTGTAATCTTGCAGAGAGTTTTGAAAATTCTGCCAGTGTGTCAGTGGGATATTCTGATGCGATTACTGGGGCAAGGCAAATAAGACTTCTTGGTTTGTCAGGTCAGTATACGCAGATGCTTGACGAAAACCGTCCAGTCATGCGGGGAATTGCAGCTCCATTTGGCCTTTCGTATATTCCTGGGCAATGGCTTGAAAGTATTCAAATTGCAAAAGGACCTTCTTCGGTTGTAAATGGTCTTGAGGCAATTACTGGTCAAATTAATATGGAGCACAGAAAACCCACAACAGAACAGCCACTTTTTGTGAATCTCTTTTTGAGTAACATGCTGCGTGCTGAGGCAAATGTGGCCTCATCACTGCAGATAAATCCAAAGTGGAGTACTGTCATATTGGGGCATTTTTCAACTGATCCAATGGAACATGATGGTAATGATGATGGATTTAAGGATGAACCTTTAACTACTCAGTTTAATTTTTCAAATCGTTGGTTATTTGCTCCTTCCAATGGCATGCAACTGAGATTTGGTTTCAAGGCAATGAGC
>DOVA01000145.1:0-20053 GCA_003520315.1 Rikenellaceae bacterium
TTGTATTCATGTGGTAAAGCTGTTCCGAGGATGGAAATCAAGATTGATTCGGAGGATCCGCAGAATATACCTGGTGAGATTTTATGTAAGGGTATGAATGTCATGCTTGGCTATTATAAGAACCAGAAAGCTACTGATGAGGTGCTTTTAAAGGATGGGTGGCTTAGAACCGGAGATATCGGGGTGATGGACAGTGATGGATTTCTTTATATAAGGGGAAGATCAAAAAGTGTGATTTTAGGACCTAATGGTCAAAATATTTATCCTGAAGAGATTGAAAGTATTTTTAACAATATGCAGTATGTTGTAGAATCTTTGGTGATTGAAGAAAAGGGTTCTTTGACATTGCTTGTTTATCCTGATTTTGAGCAGGCCGAAAAGGATGGGCTTTCACAGGTAGACCTTGAAAGAAAAATGGAAGAAAATCGCATTTTACTCAATGAAGAGCTCACTAATTTCAGTAAAATACAACAAATTAAAATCTTTCCGGAGGAATTTGAAAAAACTCCGAAAAAAAGTATAAAAAGATTTTTATATCAAAGAGTTCAGGAGTAAGTTTTATGCAAGACAAACAGGAACAGTTTGACAGAAGCTATCTGGAGATGGCTGAAGTATGGGCGAAGAATTCATATTGTAAGAGAAGACAGGTAGGAGCATTACTGGTTAAGGCCAGAATGATCATTTCTGATGGATACAATGGTACTCCTGCCGGTTTTGAGAATATTTGTGAAGACGATGAAGGACACACAAAGCCTTATGTGCTTCATGCAGAAGCAAACGCAATTACTAAAGTTGCCCGATCCGGTAATAGTAGCCTTGGAGCCACTTTATATGTAACTACTGCTCCTTGTTTGGAGTGCGCCAAACTGATAATTCAAGCAGGTATTGTAAGGCTGGTTTACAAGGAAGATTACAGAGTCTCTGATGGAATTGAACTTCTTAGAAGAGCAGGAATAGAAATTGTTAATATTGAATAATATGTCATTTTTCAAGAATTTCAAAGAGAGGATGAAGAATAATCCTTTTATATATATCTTAATATTTTGTTTGATAATTTTTCTGATATTCAGAATATTGGATACATATTCGGCCAGAAACAGAGAGTTGTCCGTAAAAGCAGGAAAATGGGATAAACTTTTGTTGGTGCTCTCTGAAGTTGAGAAAAATTATGTCGACTCCATTGACAGAGACACTTTGACTGAAATTATTATTCCATATCTTCTCGAAAATCTCGATCCTCATTCGGTATACCTTCCTCCTGCAGAACTTAAAGAGGCAGATGAATCTCTGGAGGGTAATTTTGACGGTATAGGTATTCAGTTTAATATTCCTAATGATACGGCAATAGTTATCAGTGTAATACCTGGTGGTCCTTCCGAGAGAGCTGGTTTGCTTTCAGGTGACAGAATTGTAAAAGTAAATGATGAAACAGTTGCAGGAGTTAAAATAAATCAGGATTCTCTTGTGGCAAGACTTAGAGGTAAATCGGGTTCTATTGTTAAGATTGGCATCAAACGGGGTAATAACAACAATTTGGTATATTTTGACATCAAAAGAGACAAGATACCTGTTAAAAGCGTGGACGTAAGATATATGATTGATGACACAACCGGGTATATCAAATTGTCTAAGTTTACAAAAACCAGCTATGAAGAGTTTTTGAAAGCAGCTCTTGAACTTAAAGAGAAAGGTATGAAGGAATTGATTTTTGATTTAAGAGGTAATGCAGGTGGTTATTTTGATCAGGCTTTTCTTATTGCCAACGAATTCCTTGATAAGGGACAAATGATTGTATATATGCAAGGTCTTCACAGACCTAGACAAGATTTTAAAGCTGATGGAAAGGGTAAACTGAAAGATATTGCTTTAAAGGTTCTTATTGATGAAGGATCAGCCTCTTCAAGTGAAATTTTTGCCGGAGCCATTCAGGATAATGATAGGGGAACAGTTATTGGAAGACGTTCATTTGGAAAGGGACTTGTTCAGGAGCCGATTTATTTTTCTGACAAGTCTGGAATAAGACTTACTGTAGCGAGGTTCTATACTCCGACAGGCAGGTCTATTCAAAAACCTTATTCAAAGGATTATCAGTATGATATAATTGAACGATACAAGCATGGAGAACTGACATATGCTGATAGCATCAAAAAGAATGACTCTCTTAAGTACACAACTCCTAAAGGAAAGATTGTATATGGCGGAGGAGGTATTACTCCGGATGTATTTGTGCCTATAGACACTGTGGGAGTGAATCATTTTTTGATAGAAGTCTCAAACAAGGGTTTGCCTTTTAAGTTCAGTTCTATGATCGCAGATGCTTATAGACCTGCTTTACAAAACATAAGGGATCTTCAATCCATGGAAACTCTTTTTTCAAAGATGAATCTGGAGCAGAGGTTTCTAAAATATGCTGCAGACAATAAGCTGGTACCTTCTTCTAAGGAGTGGGAGGAGAGTAAATATATAATAATAGCTCAGATAAAGGCGCTAATAGGCAGATATTCTCCACTAGATGACGAAGCTTTTTATCCAATAATGGCTGAAATTGATAATGTTATAAAAAAGGCGATTGAGCTATGAATCTGTAAACGATCTCTCCCTGCTGCTTTTCTGGAGCAGTGTCAGATGCCGTAAATCGAGATGATTTAGCTGCTCGTATGGCGTATTCTCTTATGCAGTCGTCATTTGCAGATATCCCGTCTATAATTGATGCAGAGACTACGTATCCCTTTCTATTGACAATAATTGAAATATAGACATCTCCACCTGCTATGCATTTATAAACAGGAATTGGCAGGGATATTGCTTTTCTTCCTTCGAGAGTATATGATAGAACTGAAGGGCCTTTGTATGACTCACTTTGAGACTGTTTGGAGCTATTGGTAGAAGTTGGAACGTCATCACTGCCCTGATAAGCTTCTGCCTCTTTTTTTGAAGCTTCGAGTTTCTTCTGGAGCTCCATTGCTTCTTGATAGACTTGTGAGGGATTTTTGAAACGGTCGTCTCTTAATTCACTTCCCTTTTTAGCTCCTGCATCGACAATCACATTTCGAATATTATTTCTGGTGGTTGAACCGTAAGTCTGCCCTGAAAGTTCTTCATCCAATTCTTTGCTGATCTCTTCTTTAAGTTTAATCTCTTCAGCCTCTTTTTCTATTTGTTCCTGTTTTGAAAAATCAATTACGAAGGAGTTTTCTTCTGATACGAGAGCGCTAATTTTGGCTAGCAGGAGAATTATAATTATCAGAAGATGAACTGCAATTGTAAGATAGAGACCAACTTTGTTTTCAAATTTAAGCATTTTTCTTGTTGAGAAACTTTTCTATTGATGCAAGCAAGATATCAATAGCAACCTGATTGTGACCTCCTTGCGGAATAATGATATCAGCGTATCTTTTACTTGGTTCTATGAATTGAAGATGCATCGGTTTTACAGTCTTTTCGTATCTTTCAAGGACTTTTTCAACAGACCTTCCTCTTTCAAGATTGTCTCGAGCAATTACCCTGCCAAGCCTGTCATCAGCATCTGCATCGACAAAGACCTTTATATCCAGACAGTTTCTCAGTTCAGGACAGGTGAAAATGAGTATTCCTTCCACAATAATTATGGGAGCAGGTGATACTCTTACCGTCTCAGTAGTCGATCTTGAGCATGTAAGATAAGAATAAACTGGCTGTTCAATGGATTTTCCTGACTTAAGTTCCTTGATTTGTTTGACAAGAAGCTCGAAGTCGACTGAATCCGGATGGTCAAAATTAAGTTCAAGTCTCTCTTCAAGTGGGAGGTGACTGTTATCCTTATAATAGGCATCTTGAGGAATAACTACTACATGATCTCTAATCCTGCTTACAATCTGAGATACAACAGTAGTTTTTCCTGCTCCCGTACCGCCGGCAATTCCAATTATTAGCATATGTTATTAAAATTCAGCATTTTTAGGCGTTCTAGGGAATGGAATCACATCTCTAATATTTGACATGCCTGTAACAAAAAGCAAAAGCCTTTCAAATCCAAGTCCGAAACCGGAATGAGGAGCTGTCCCGAATCTTCTGGTATCGAGATACCACCAAAGTGATTCAATACCCATGTTAAGTTCTGCAATTCTTTTTTCAAGTTTTTCCAGAGATTCTTCACGTTGAGAGCCACCTATTATCTCTCCAATCTTTGGAAACAGAACATCCATTGCCCTTACAGTTTTACCGTCATCATTCTGTTTCATATAGAAAGCTTTAATCTCTTTTGGGTAGTCTGTGAGGATTACTGGTTTTTTAAAATGTTTCTCAACAAGGTATCTTTCATGTTCACTCTGCAAATCAGTACCCCAGAAAACGGGATATTCAAATTTTTGTCCCGATTTCATGAGAATATCAACTCCTTCGGTATAGGTTAGTCTTACAAAATCAGTGTTGATAACGCTCTCAAGTCTATCAATCAGTTCTTTATCAAACATATCATTTAAGAACCTTAAGTCGTCAAAGCAATTGTCCAGAGCATATTTTACGAGATATTTGATGAACTCTTCTGCAAGATCCATATTCTCCTTGATCTCATAAAATGCCATTTCCGGTTCAATCATCCAAAATTCAGCAAGATGTCTTGGTGTATTGGAATTTTCTGCTCTAAATGTAGGTCCGAAGGTATAAATTTCTCCAAGAGCCATAGCTCCTAATTCTCCTTCAAGTTGTCCGCTGACTGTAAGATATGTGGGCTTGCCAAAAAAATCAGAGCTAAAATCTATTTTTCCTTCAGGTGTTCTCGGAGGATTGTCAATATCGAGAGTCGTCACCTGAAACATTGCTCCTGCACCTTCTGCATCGGAACCGGTTATCAGAGGAGTATGGAGGTAATAAAAACCTTTGTCGTTAAAGAACCTATGAATAGCAAAAGCCATTGCATGGCGGATACGGAGTATAGCTCCAAAGGTGTTGGTACGTGGCCTCAGATGTCCAATTTCACGTAAAAATTCCATACTGTGGCCTTTTTTCTGAAGAGGATATTTCTCCGGATCGGCTGAACCATACAATATAAGTTTTTTTGCCTGAATCTCAACAGCCTGTCTACTGCCAACAGATGCGACCAGAGAACCCTCGACGCAAATACACGCTCCAGTTGTCACATCCTTGAGCTGTTCATCTGAGAAATTGCTCATATCAAACACAATCTGTATATTATTGATTGTGGAGCCATCATTTAGAGCGACGAAAGATATGTTTTTATTGCCTCTTTTTGTTCTTACCCATCCTTTAACTTGTACATCGACACCTGCATTCAGTTTCAACAGTTCGCGAACCTTAATTCTTTCCATATAATTTTGATAACAACTCTATTTATATATCAAGCAAAGTTACTCAATTGGTAGGAAATCACAATAATATTATTTTGGATGGTTCACTCTCGTTGGAGCAATGGTCAATGGCAGTGATAACATATTGATATCTAACTTTTCTGCTCTTTGGAACTTCGGGTTTGTAGTAATTTGTATTAACGACTTTTAGCAGATATTTCGGATTATCTATATCAATTTTTTCTCTGAGAGGGAAGCGATATACTGCAAAAAATCTGGCCTCTTGCATTTTGTCATTATTGCTATTGTGATTCCACCTTATAATACCCTTTTTCACTGTCAAATCTGTCACTGGTGGAGGTGCGATTGAGTCAAGAGATTTATATGCAGGAACAAGGGCAATGTATTTTTGATATTTTTGAATAAGAGAGTCAGTAAATCCAAATGGGTTTGTAAGTAATGACCAGCCAGGCCACCATACGTTTCCATCAACATTTGGCAGCTCTCTTTCAAGTCTCATCTTTTCAGCAAACTGAGTCTTGGTAGAATCTTCGATGTCTTTTTCATTGAATGTACTGATACTTTGTCCTATGTAGAGATGTCCCTTAAAATTGGCGTCATTCCACCAATTAATCAATGTCAAATAATCTGCAGCTGGGTGCCCTATTTTCCAGTAAAGCTGTGGAACATTGTAGTCTATCCATCCATTTTCCAGCCAAAGGGGAATGTCGGCATATAGGTCCTCATAAGTAGAAAGGCTATTTGTTTTGCTTCCGCTTCCATCTGGAGTATCTTTAAAGTTTCTGTGGACTCCGAAGGGACTGATCCCAAATCTTATCCATGGCTTGATTTTCTTGATTGTATCATTAATTTCTCTTATGAGAGTTGATACGTTATTTCTTCTCCAGTCACCTTTTTGCCAGTATTCAAATCCCTGTTTTTTAGCATATTTCACAAATGATGCATCATCATGAAATTCTTCAAATTTTTCCGGATAGGGATAAAAGTAATCGTCAAAGTGAATTGCATCAACATCATATCTTGTCACAATATCTGCAATAACATTTTTTGTATGAGCTATTGCTTCTGGTTCACCCGGGTCAAAGTAAAGCTGTTTGCCATATTTTTTGAATATTTCAGGTTTTTTGAAATAGAGATGATTTGGATGGAGTTGCTCCTGATCATTTGAAGTTACACGATATGGGTTACACCAGGCATGTAATTCCATACCTCTTTTATGAGCTTCTGTAATCATAAATTCAAGAGGATCCCATAGTGGTTCCGGCGCCTTTCCCTGTTCACCGGCAATAAATCTGCTCCATGGCTCCAAATCTGATACATAAAATGCATCAGCTTGTGGTCTTACCTGAAAAATCACAGCATTAATTCCAGCTTGTTGAAGGACGTCAAGAGTATGGCTGAGGTACTGTTTCAATGAATCACTGCTCATATGCTTGAAATTTTGATTTCCCACCGTATGAAGCCATGCGCCACGAAATTCTCTCTTAGGCAAATCTTGAGAATAGAGTTGGAGAGAAAAAAGAAAAATTGCTATATAAATAATAATACTTTTTTTCATAGTTTATATTTTTAGAAATTGAGATTCATAGCTTTCATGATTTTTTTAGGAATTTCGGTATTATCCATTCTCCCGTTAAAGAGATAATCTCCGGCACCTATCGAATAAACAGGAACATATACTCCTGTGTGACCTGATGTTGTCCAACCAATGTTTGCCTTAGTATTTATTGTTTCGTTATCTTTGATTGTCTCGTTATCAACGGCAAAAGATCTATCTTGCGTATTCAAAACATCCAAATTAAGATGGTTGCCGCCCTTATTTCTTCCAAGTGAAGCTCCTCCTGTATCATGATCCGCAGTAACTATAATAAGAGTCTCTTTAGGATGCTTCAGATAAAATTGGTATGCAACTTCTACGGCGTCAGCAAAATCGATTATTTCGAGAATATCCGTTTTGGCATCGTTACTGTGTGCAGCCCAATCTATTTTACCTCCTTCTGCCATCATAAAAAAACCATGTTTGTTCTTACTCAAATGATCAATGCCGGCTTTAACCACATCGCATAATTTAAGGTCGTTATCTTTTCTGTCAATGGCAAACGGAAGATCAGATTCTTTGCCTTCCTCCTGAAATAAAGCAACTTTTTTTGAATTTTTAACTTTTTCAATTTCGGACAATCCTCTTATTATGGTATAGTTACTATCTGCTAGAATCTTGAAAATATCTTGTTTATCTCCATTTTTGCCCCTTGGTTCAGAAAAATCACCCCCTCCAACAAATTCAAAACCACTCTTTGGCAATTGGAGAGATATTTCGTAATAGTTTCTTCTGTTGGCATTGTTCGCATAAAATGATGCAGGTGTTGCTTGTTCAAGTTGAACTGTTGAGATTATTCCAATAGAATAGCCCTTTTCATGAAGCATGTACGTTATACTCTTTAACTTGTTGGTGTCAGAATCAACACCTAACATATAGTTCTTCGTTTTCTTTCCAGTAGAAAGAGCTGTTCCTGCTGCTGCTGAACATGTAATATGATAATTTGCAGAATGTGTTGAGCAAAACCCAAATGATGGAAATTTTGAAAAGACAAGTGGTTCAGATCCGATAATGCCTTTTTTTGAGGCAAGATATGTTTCTGTTAGTGCAACTTGAGAAATTCCCATGCCATCGCCAATAAAAAGAAAGACATACTTTGTACGGTCATTACCTCCTAAACATATTGTTGATGGAAAAATTATTATTGCAATGATAATTAAAATGAATCTGTTTTTCATTAAAAAAGGGTGGTTTAAATATAACAATAAAGGGTGCCCTAAATTTAAATAGGTGCACCCTTATAGTACAATTGTATAGGCAATTATATGCTAGGTTCAGATTCCGGTTTTCTTGCAGAGTACATAATTTTAAGAGCTGAACACCTTCTAAGTTCCTGCTTAATATCAGTGATAATACCCATTCTGACATTTTGATCAGCCTTTATGCATACTGTCATGAACTGCTTGTCAGCTTCTGATAGGGATTCTCTTTCTGCAGCAATAAAATCACGTATATCATCGATAGTCTTGAAAGAATCGTTTAGCTGTATTCGAGCATCAGTACCGTATTTACTTTGTTCAGCACGGATAGGTGTTCCAACATAAATATGCGCAGCCAAATCTTTTCTTTCAAGTTTTGCAGCCTCAGAAGCTTCAGGTAATTTGAATTCAACCTTCCTTGTAACCTCCCGGATAGTTGTTGTAATCATAAAGAAGAACAGCAACATGAACACAACATCAGGCAATGACGACGTGCTAATCGGCGCCATTGTTTTAGTTTTTTTATTTGCAATCATATTATATTCTCCTTTCTAATATTTTTTACCAGTATCCTTTGGTTCTGCTTCAGAAATGTTCTGAGGGATAGCCTTTCTTACTATTTCCTGTTTGGCTTCGTCTAGAGCAAAGAATGACTTGCCAAAATGCTCAAGAGCGAATTGATTTCGGACCTCATTAACTGCTTTGACCAATTCGTTTTGAACCCTTATATAGGCATCATAGCTTGTCCCACGAGTATTCTGAAGTGAGATAATACCTTTGGAAACAGGATACATCCCAAACCCTTCAATGAATTTATCCTCTTTTTCAGGGAGAGATGGATCATTGTTGGGATTTAAAAGGAACTCCTTTGCCTTGTCTTTCAACATAGATATGTCAATGATCTGGCCTCCTGCAAAAAGTCTGTCAGATTCATTAATCCTTACAACCAAAACATTTCTACGGTTGACCTTCTGATCTACAACCTTCTGATTCTTATCAGGCATTGGTGGTAAACGACGCTGAAGGCCAGAATTGGAGTCCATGTTCGATGTTATAAGGAAAAACACCAGAATTATGAAAGCCATATCGGCAGTAGAGCTCGCGTTAACTTGATTTACTGGTCTTGCCATGTTTTATTTTCTGTTTTGGATAATGGATTTGATACCTCCTCCTATAATAACTAAAATCGAAGCTCCAAGCATAAGATAAGTAATGATAAGCGCAGTATCGGTAAGTTTAAGAGTTTGTGCACTTGGAGGTGTTTCAATCATAAGTCCTTCAATAGGTGCTCCGGAAGCTAAAAGATAACCGGCTACACACACAATAACTACTAGAAGAATGGTCAACAGCATCTTCTTAATTTTTTTTGGATATTGCAAAAGAAGAGGCAGCGGAAGAACCAATGCTAGAATTGCTGATAAGGCCAACAGTATATATCCAAAATAAAGAATAACATCTATCATCTTTTCTGATTCGGAATTAGAAAAGAATAATACTGCCACCAAAGCAATCAGCACAAACATTAATGCTGAAAATATTTTTAAAGCTTTTTGCATAATCTGCTATTTTTTACTTTTTACAAGTATGTCTATCAATGAGACGGATGAGTCTTCCATTGAAAGAACTATAGAGTCAATCTTTGAAACGATATAAGAGTAGAAAAGCTGAAGAATAATGGCAACTATAAGACCTCCAATAGTTGTGATCAACGCCACTTTCATACCTCCTGCTACGATGTTAGGAGAGATATCACCGGCTTTTTGAATATCATCAAATGCCATGACCAGTCCGATAACTGTACCGAGGAATCCTAACATAGGTGCTATGGAAATAAAGAGGTTTATCCAGTTAAGGCCACTTTCGAGCTGTGACATTTGAATTGAACCTGAAGAAGAAATGGATTTTTCAACCATCTCGATTCCCTCGTCTGCACGGCTGAGCCCTTCATAGAAAATGCTTGCAACAGGACCTTTAGTATTCCGGCAAACTTCTTTTGCTGCTTCAACTCCACCACTAGCGAGTGCATCTTCAATTTGTTTCAATAGTTTTTCAATATTTGTTGATGCGAGGTTTAAGTAAATGATTCTTTCAATGGCAATTGCCAGACCTATGATAAGACACAGGAGAATTGCAGCCATAAATCCCGGGCCACCCTCGATAAATTTTGTCTTAAGCTGTTGGTGAATCGGAATCTCTTTTTGAACTGTCTGGTCAGAAGAAGGAGCGGCAGTAGAAGCGGCGGCAACACTTGTTGTTGTTGCAGCAGAATCAGGTGTCTGAGCAGAAACATACTGAGCAGAAATGGCTATTAATCCCACAACTGCCAAAAACATGAAAAATTTTTTCATAAATTTTTGAATAATTAAAGTATTAAACAATGTATATTAAATAGTTATCAATTTTAACCAAAAGTTAAATTCGATGCAATTTATAAAGAATTTTATAAAATTACTAATCTATTGAAATTTCACCCCTTAAATTTTTTGATAATAAATTTACAATATTTTGATTGTCAAAGTTATGACCTAGAATAAAAAATAATTTTGTCAATGCTGCTTCTGTTGTACTGTCGTAACCACTTTGAACTCCTATTTTTTTTAACAGAATTCCTGTAGAATATGCTTCCATATTTACACTCCCTGCGGGGCACTGAGTCACATTCAAAATAATAAGACCTTGGTTGATGGAATTTTTAAGCAAAGATATCAACCAGTCAAATGTGGGAGCATTTCCTGAACCATAGGTTTCAAGTATTATGGCTCTCAATCCATTTATTCTTAGAAAGCTTTCTACCACATATTGAGAGATACCGGGAAAGATTTTGAGAATTGCAACATTTGTGTCAAGACTGGTATTAATTTTAAATTGCTGTCCCCACTTTTCAGGATATGATATGAAGTTTCTATTATATTTAATATGTATGCCTACTTCTGCAAGATATGGGTAATTGGCTGATCTGAAAGCCCGGAAATTTTCAGCATTATCCTTTGTTGTCCGGTTCCCTCTATACAGTCTGCTTTCAAAGTATACGCAAACTTCTGGGACTATTGCTCTGCCATTGTCGTCACGAGCTGCTGCAATTTCTATTGAAGATATAAGATTCTCTTTTCCGTCAGTACGAAGCATCCCTATGGGAAGCTGACTTCCTGTGAATATCACGGGTTTCTCAAGATTTTCGAGCATAAAACTCAGTGCAGAGGCAGAATAAGACATAGTATCTGTCCCGTGAAGTATCACAANNGATAATTTTCATAGATTATTTCAGCAAGTTCGACCCAGAAGGAGGTATTAATTTCAGATGAATCAATTGGAGGATCGAATGAGTAGGAATCTATTTTGTAGCCGAATTTTCTTAATTCAGGGACTTCAGCTTCAATCTGATCAAATTTAAATGGGACAAGAGCAAGAGTATCAGGATCTTGCTTCATGCCAATAGTCCCACCTGTGTAAATAATAAGGATTGATGAATTCATTTTTGTAATTTAAATAAGCTTATAGCATTAGCAGTCGTAATCTCTGCTACCTCATCTATACTGCATCTTTTGGATTCAGCTATTTTGTCGGCAATGAAAGGAATAAAAGACGGTTCATTTCTTTTGCCTCTGAACGGCACAGGAGTCAGCCAAGGTGCATCTGTCTCAAGTACTATGCGGTCAAGAGGAATTTTTAAGAGAGTAGAAGGAAGGCTGGAGTTTTTATATGTGACTGTACCACCAATGCCAACCATAAAATCTCCATATTTTTGTGTTCTTTTGAATGTCTCGTAACTGCCCGAAAAGGCATGAAACACTCCTTTCAACCCTAAATGTTTTGTTTTGTCAAGGATTGAAAATGTCTTTTCAGTTGCTTCTCTGACATGGATTATGACAGGTAGTGACAGCATGGCTGCAAGTTCAAGTTGTTTTTGAAATGCAATAGATTGTTGTTCAAGAAACTCTTTTGACCAGTATCCATCCATTCCAATCTCACCGATGGCTGTGTAGATACCTTTTTTAGCATTATCGAAGACAAACGCAAGTTCATCTTCCCATTCATTATTTACAGATGTTGGGTGCAATCCAGTGGCTGGATATGCAAAAGAACTTTTTTTGTTTGACAGTGCAATTAAATCAGAATGTGACTTTTTGTCTATCCCGGGCAAAATACAGGAAAAGACGCCCTCTTCTTCGGCTCTTGAAATCACTTCATCAATATCTGTTACAAAATCGGCATCATAGAGATGTGAGTGAGTATCGATATACTTTTTCATCTATGTGTTATGATACTGTATCTCTCTCCGGGCAGTGCTAAGACAGAACCTTCGAGTTCCATGTCGAGCAGTAATGATGAAAGAAGAGGCAGATTTATGTGGCATTTTGCCATAATTTCATCTTTTGTCAACCCGGATTCATTGTTCAAAGCTAATATAATTTTTTCTTTGTTAGGGTCGTCATAATAAAATAGTTTTTTTTGAACTGGCTGATGGCTTCTCTTTAATTCCCAACCCATAGATTTTACGAAATCTTCTGTCGAAGTAAAAATTGAGGCTATATTTTTTGAAATAAGAGTGTTACAGCCTTGAGAGCATATGTCTCCAATTCTTCCAGGTAAAGCAAAGACCTCTCTTGAATAGGAATGTGCTAATTCTGCGGTAATTAGAGCACCTCCCCGTTCTCTGGATTCAATAATAATGGTCGCTTCGGAAAGCCCTGCAATTATTCTGTTTCTTTGGACAAAGTTAACCTTGTGAAACTGGCTGTTTCTTGGAAATTCCGTAATAAGAGAACCATTATTGATTATTTTTTCTGCAAGGTTTTTGTGGGAAGCAGGGTAAATTTTTTCCATACCCCCCGGCAAAATAGCGATTGTACTTAAACTTGCATTTAATGCGGCTGTGTGGGCGACAGCATCTATCCCATATGCAAGTCCACTGACTATCACAGGCTTTAAGCCTATCTCTTTCATGGTTTGAATTATATTTTTGCAACACTCACTTCCATATTTCGTGGGCATTCTTGTACCAACTATCGAAATCAACAGGTTGTTGTTTAAAGGGGCATTGCCGAGAAGATAGAGAAGAATAGGAGGATCTGAACAGCCTTTCAATTTTGAGGGATAATCTTCTGAACTAATAGGAATAATTTTTATGCCCTCATTTTTGGCCCATGCTATTTCTTCTTCAGCGTATTCAAGATTCTTACCATTACTTATTTTGGAGAGGAAATCATAGTTCTTGCCAAATCGTTCTACTAGTTCCGAATAACTCATTCTGAAAAGAGGTGAAAAACTGCCAAACTCTTCCAGAATAGTATTTGAGAGTTTCGGCCGGTAGCAGAATATATTGTTAATAGCAACAGTACAAAGTAATTCATCATTTTGCATAATGCAAAAATAAATGACCCCGTTGTTTTTGGGGTCATCAAAAGGGATAAATAAAATTTAGAATCAGAAAATGCTATTAATTATACAATTATAGTATCAACATTGCATCACCATAGGTTCCAAATTTATAACCTTCTTTAAGTGCAACATGATAGGCATTCATGACAGGATCATATCCTCCGAATGCAGCTACTGCCATGAGCATTGTTGACTGTGGAAGTTGGAAATTAGTCACAAGTGCGTCAGGAACTGAAATATTATAGGGAGGAAAAATAAATTTGTTGGTCCAACCCTCAAATGGTTTGAGTCTTCCCTGAGTTGTAACGGAGGTTTCGACAGCTCTTAGTACGGTCACACCAATGGCAAATACTTTTTTCCCTTTATCTTTTGTCTCATTTATTGAATTAGCAGATTCTTCAGTAATTTCAACCTGTTCAGAATCCATTTTGTGTTTTGAAAGATCTTCAACATCAACTGTACGAAAGTTACCGAGTCCCATGTGCAGTGTTATGAATGTTGAATTTACACCTTTTATTTCCATCCTCTTGAGCAGTTCGCGGCTGAAGTGAAGTCCTGCTGCAGGAGCTGCTACAGCACCCTCTTTCTGGATAAAAATAGTCTGATATCTTTCATAATCGATGCTCTCAACTTTAGTCCTAATCCATTTTGGGATGGGCATTTCACCTAATTTGAAAAGTGCCTCCTTGAACTCTTCGTGAGGGCCATCAAAGAGGAATCTCAAAGTTCGTCCTCGTGAAGTTGTATTGTCAATAACCTCTGCGACCAGATTGTCATTTTCGCCAAAGTAAAGTTTATTGCCAATTCTGATTTTTCTTGCAGGGTCAACTAGAACATCCCACAATTTTTGCTCGCGGTTCAACTCTCTAAGAAGGAAAACTTCTATTTCAGCTCCTGTCTTTTCCTTGTTCCCTTTTAATCTTGCCGGGAAAACTTTGGTATTGTTAAAAATATAAATATCACCTTCTTCACTGTAATCCAATATATCCTTAAAAATACGATGTTCAATCTCACCTGTAGATTTGTGAAGGATCATCAATCTTGATTCATCTCTGTATTTTGCTGGATACTTGGCAATTTGATTATGATTTAGAGGATAGTTAAACTGAGATAGTTTCATTTGAAAAAATTAAAAAAATTATATAAACCAAAAATTATACGTAATATTTTTAAATTTGTTTCAAAAGAGATTCAATTTCTTCGATTTTTACACTATTTTTCAAGTTGAAGATTCCAGTGGAAGTTCTCACCAATCCACTTAAATACGCACCGCTGTCTAAGGAATAACCAAGATCGCGTGCAAGAGATCGAATATATGTTCCTTTGCTGCATCTTATTTGCAAAACAAGAAGAGGCTTTTCGTAAGTAACAATATTCAATTCGGAGATTGTAATTTTTGAAGGTTTAAGTTCCATAGAATTCCCTGATCTTGCAATTTCGTATGCTCTTTTACCATCTACAAGTTTTGCCGAAAAAAGTGGAGGTATCTGATCCTGCTCCCCAATAAATTTTGTCAGGCTTGTTTCTATAAGTGGTTTGTCAATATGTTCATAAGGAAAATATGCATCTATTTCTTTTTCCTTATCGAATGAGGGTGTTGT
Source organism: Rikenellaceae bacterium (assembly GCA_003520315.1). The sequence continues at coordinate 15,083 of DOVA01000145.1, forward strand.
GCATCCAAATGTTATCTCTGCAAGGTACTCCTTTTCTTCTTGCTGTAGTTTTTCAGCTTCTTTAGTGGCATTACCCACACAGATAAGGAGGATTCCTGTAGCAAGGGGATCAAGTGTGCCTGCATGTCCGACCTTGATGTTCCTGATTTTGAAAAAATTTTGCAGCATAAATTTGATTTTCCTTACAGCATCTGCAGATGTCCATTTATAAGGTTTGTCCAAAGGAATAACTATGCCGGAAGGATAATTATTAAAATCAGTAGAGAGTTTTGCATTAACATGCTCTCTATCAAGAATATAAAATGGCATTATTTAATGTCTATTTTGTCAATTCGCCGTTTGTGTCTTCCTCCTTCGAATTCAGTAGTAAGGAATGTTTTTACTATAGAAATGGCGAGAGAAGAGGATATAAAACGTGCCGGGAGAGAACAGATATTGGCATTATTATGTTGTCTGGCAAGGGAAGCAATCTCTTCATTCCAGCAGAGAGCTGCTCTGACACCTGCGTGCTTGTTCAAAACCATACTTATTCCATTGCCTGTCCCACAAATAGCAACAGCATGTGTAATTTCGCCTTTTGATACAGCTTCGGCCAAAGGATGTGCAACATCGGGATAATCTATGCTTTCAGTTGAATATGTGCCGAAATCCTTACAGGTAAAACCCATTGATTCGATTTCCTTTTTTAGAATCTCTTTCAATTCATATCCTGCATGATCTGCAGCAATTCCGATAATCTTGTCATTTGTTAACATAACATTACAAAGATAGCAGTTAATTAACTTCTGTCGAAATAATATTTTTAAATTTGCGGTTAATAAATATTAAATACATATGACTATTCCCATGTTAGACCTTAAGGGTCAATACAAAAAAATAAAAAAAGATGTTGATGAGTCTATTCAAAAAGTTATTGACAGTGCCATATTTATTAATGGAAAAGAGGTGTTTAATTTTGAAAAGAATCTTTCTGAATATTTGCTTTCCAAACACGTAATTGCTTGTGCGAATGGGACTGATGCATTGCAAATTGCAATGATGGCACTGGAACTTAAACCTGGTGATGAAGTGATTGTTCCTGCTTTTACATATGCTGCAACTGCCGAAGTGGTTGCTTTGTTGGGTTTGGTCCCTGTACTTGTAGATGTTTATTCAGATACTTTTAATATTAAGGTTGAGGATATCGAACCTTCTGTTACACCAAAAACAAGAGCTATAGTGCCTGTACACCTTTTTGGCCAGACAAGCGACATGGGCAGGATATTGGAGATAGCTCAAAAATACAATCTTTATGTGATTGAGGACAATGCCCAAGCTCTTGGAGCAAAATACAGATTCGAAGACAACTCTGAAAAATTTGCCGGTACTATTGGGCATATTGGCTGTACATCTTTTTTCCCCACAAAGAATCTTGGCTGTTATGGTGACGGAGGAGCAATTTTTACTCAAGATTCGTCTCTTGCTGAGAGGATAAGAATGGTGACAGATCATGGTCAGAAGGTAAAGTATTATCACGATATAATTGGCTGTAATTCAAGACTTGACACCATTCAGGCAGCTATTCTGAATGTNNAAGCTCGACCACCTAAATGAATATTCAGCTTCGAGGTACCAAGCTGCTCAAAGATATAAAGAGCTTCTTTCGGATGTTAGGGAGTTGGTTCTTCCTGTAGAATCAGATTTCTCAACTCATGTTTATCATCAGTTTACTTTGAGAGTTAAGGAAGGGAGAAATGAACTAAAGAAGTTCTTAAATGAAAAAGGTATAGCTTCTACAATTTACTATCCCCTTCCTCTAAATCGTCAAAAAGCATTTAACCGCATTTCCAAGATTTATGTTTCTTTGGAAAATTCCGGCAGAGTGGCCAATGAGGTTCTCTCTCTTCCAATGCATACTGAGCTTACTGAAGATATTCAGATGGAAGTGTGTAATGCTATAAAAGATTTTTTTGGATATTAACCAATAATTTTTAATCTCATGCACAAACAGAAGATACTTGTTACTGGAGGAACCGGATATATAGGGGCTCACACTGTTGTTGAACTTTATGAATCAGGGTATGAAGCTGTAATAGTGGATAATTTCTCAAATTCTTCTCCGGATGTGTTGCTTGGGATTGAGCAAATAACAGGAAAACCTCCAATTTTTTTTGAAGCTGATTGTTCTGACTATCACTCTTTTGCCAATGTATTCAAAACTTTTCCTGACATAAGGGCTGCAATTCATTTTGCTGCGTTTAAGGCAGTTGGTGAGAGTGTGGAAAAACCTGTTGAATACTACAAAAATAATATCAATTCTTTAATCAATCTGATTGATTTGATGCGAGGGAGAGAGGATTCTTCTATAGTATTCTCTTCTTCTTGTACAGTCTATGGTCAGCCTGATCATCTTCCTGTAAGCGAAAATGCTCCTTTGCAACCGGCAACCAGTCCTTATGGTAATACCAAGCAAATATGTGAGGAGATACTTAGAGATTGTGCTCTCTCTTTAAAAGGGAAGTTGAAAGTTGTTTCTCTGAGATATTTCAATCCCATTGGAGCTCATCCTTCTTCTTTAATTGGAGAGTTACCACGAGGTGTTCCTCAAAATTTACTGCCTTTTATTACTCAGACTGCTGCGGGGGTGAGAAAAGAACTTTCTGTGTTTGGAGATGATTACAACACTCCTGACGGTTCATGCATAAGAGATTATATTTATGTGTGTGATTTGGCAAAGGCTCATATATTGGCACTTGATCGTCTTATTAGTGGTAGAAGTGAGATGGAAGGGGATATGGAGTATTATAACCTTGGCACAGGACAGGGAATATCTGTACTTCAAATGGTTTCTTTGTTCGAAAAGGCCACTGGCATAAAGATTCCTTATAAGATTGCCGAGAGAAGGGCGGGGGATATTGAAAAGGTGTGGGCAGATCCTTCGAAAGCAAATAATATGCTAGGATGGAAAGCAGTGACACCTATTGATGATGTTTTGAGATCTGCTTGGAAGTGGGAGAAAAAATTGAGGGGAATTTAATTTTCCCTCAATTTAGGTGTGCCTTGCGTGATAAATAACTTGGTGGTGCAAGTCCCACTATAGGGGTTCATAATCGCCAACCATTAGCTAAGGACAAGGGTGTCCATCGCGAGATGGAATCTGGATGAGACTGCCTAACAAGTCAAAGTCCAAAGATTATGCGGATAACGGAGTGTAAATGCGGCGGGGACATGGGATGAAGGTTATTTATCTTACCACGGGAGATCTCACGAGGGCGTGCCACAGGGAGGAACATTAAGTCCACTTTTGGGAAATATCCTACTGAACGAGTTAGACCGAGAGCTTGAAAGCAGGGGTCATAAATTTGTCCGCTACGCTGATGACAGGGCGCAACGAATGCGAGAAGCTCCAGACGTGACAGTTTTTATCGTTTTAAAGAATTGTACGAACAAGGAGCTGAAGTTGCCTTGCAGGAGATATTCCGCCGTAAACCAATTCTAAAGAATCGTGTGTATGGACACATTGAACAGGCTGTCGTACAAATGGCGACAGACAATCCTGCATTGGGACAAGTCCGGGTATTCAATGAACTGCGTTGCCCAAGACACTTATTATGTGGGACATATCAAAGGTGTGGGACATATTTATCAGCAGACGGTCATCGACACTGACTCTAAAATTGGGTTTGCAAAGTTGTATGACAGAAAGAATGCATTTGTTGCTGCTGACATTGATGTGTGGATACTGTTTCGAAAAAACTCCCATGCAAACTTTTATCGAAGGAATTGCCGTGGCAAGAATGATGATAAAATCTCATTCGGTTTCGAGGATGAAGAAAGTTGTGTAACATCGCAACGAACATCTGACAGTTTTGGGGTCCGAATGGTTGGCGATTATGAACCCCTATAGTGGGACTTGCACCACCAAGTTATTTATCATGCACGGCACACATACAAAGAAGGGGATTTCAAAAAAAACTTCCCCTTCTTTTTTTTTCATTTTTCTCGACCCCTTGCCCAAAGCCACATACATCCACCATTTGTGCTTTTAATGAGCATCTTATGAGCATTTCATGTGCAATTGTCAAAAAATATATTTAAATTGTACCCCGTTACTGGATTGATTCAAAGCTATTAAGTCCCGCAAACAACTACATAATTATGAAAAAAACATTATTCTTAATCGCTGCCTTATTTATTTCGGCTACTTTGTTTGCACAGCATGACACTATCAGAGTAAATGGGCTAATCCTGGGAGGCTCATATACTGAAGCGCAAATAATTGACAGCCTCGGGATTCCTTCAACAATCATTGAAAACGACCCAGTTTTTGAGGGGTGGAGGACATACCGATACACCGATAGCTTTACCGGGCTCTTTAACGACTTCCTATTTATTGACGGCTCCCTTCAACGCTTTGCCATAAGGGGCAAGGACTTCAAATTGAACAATTTCCTGGAAGTGGGGATGGATGTGTCGGCCGTATCTCAAATGGGGGGAGTAATATATGAAGTACACCCACATAGGTTTTTTTGGGCACCTAGTGAAGAATACAAGAGGATAGGCTATGTAACCATTTTCATTGATACTGCCACTCAAAAAATCAAATTGATAAGTGCTACTACAACAAGTGATTTTATGTGATAACAGGGCAATGTAATAACTAAAATGCTCTGTCATCACAAAATCACATGGTGGGTCAGCTACACAAAGAAGGGGATTTCAAAAAAACTTCCCCTTCTTTTTTTCATTTTTCGCAATCCCTTGCCCAAAGCCACTTCCATCCACCATTTGTGCTTTTAATGAGCATCTTATGAACATTTAATGTGCAATTGTCAAAAAATATATTTAAATTGTATCCAATTATTGGATTGATTCAAAGCTATTAAGTCTTGCAAACTTAAAAAGCCGTTTTGATTCTAATCCAATGAAATCGATTACCCGCCAAAGTAACGAATCTATTAACTAAAATTGCAAAACGGCATAGCGAATATA
>DOVA01000145.1:20098-22568 GCA_003520315.1 Rikenellaceae bacterium
TCATTTTTTATATCGTCACTACTTTATGAAGAATCAAAAAAATATTCGCTATTTCAAGTGGCTCTTGTTTGCCGTGTCTGCTATCACAGTTTCCTGCGAAAAGGCAGACCCTCAAGATAACCACACGGGACTTATACCTGACATGGCAAAGCAAATAGAATCAATAATTACCAGCAAACACCATGGTCGTGTGTTTGCTCCTGACCTTTCTGCTTACAACCACATTGCCACAACAAAGGCAAACTCACAACAACAGTATACTACAACTGACCTGTTATGGGACAAAGCCATCTTTTTGTCAAGGGAAGACACAAAATACACTGTTGTTGAAATCGATGGACCAAACAAAACGGCTATCTTTTCACTATACCGTGAAGATCCCCTGCAATTGCAATCTTTCAAAAGACCCGTAAAGGCTTTCCTGATATACAAATCCGACAGTGCAAACGTAAACAACCTCTTTAGGGTTGTTACAATGATCAACCTTAACGGAAATCAAGAAAATCCAGGCGTTTTCAACCCTGTTGACCTGTCTGAATTTATAGGGTTCATTATTCACTCCGATATAGGAGGCCGTTTCATCTCAATTAACCTTTACGATGGCAAGCTGTTTTACAAGCTTGACTTGGCAACTCCTGATCATAAAAACCAAGCTTTGTTATATAAACTCTATTTCTACTCGATGGTCAAAACAAAAAGTGAAACCACCAGCGAAGAAGGTAATTACATGGATGGAGGTGAGCTCGAAGGGGCATATTGTATAGCGGACAGAGACGAAAATGACCCTCCGCAGGACAATGAAGATGCTGATTGGTTAGATTTGGATGGGGGTGGGCCAGACAATATGGATGATACCTCGGGAGGTGGTGGTTCCGGAGACCAACAAGGAGAATTGACGCTTACCGTTGCTCTGGGAGCTACAAGTGGAGGACATGCAACCGGTTCCGGAAGCTATCCATTAGGGGAAACGGTATCAATACAGGCAATTCCTGACCTGGGTTGCAGGTTCATTCAATGGACAGGAGACCTGGTAAGCTTTGGAAGCAACCCGGCTTTCAGCTTACAACTGTTTATTAGCATCTCGGCTACAGCTGTATTCCACAGGGATCAACCTGCAGGGATGCAAATACAGCAGACCCGCTTATGAACATGGCCCTGCAGGGTACTCCGCTAAACCCGATTAACGGCGGAAGATTTGAAGCTTTGAGGGTAAGGACAAATAAGGAGGGCGTCCGCGAAACTTACCAGCATCAGGGGCTGGACCTGAGGGTAGAACACGATACTCCCTCTTATTCCATCTATGGTGGAACCGTAACAGGAATAAGGAATATGTTCGACCCCAATGTGCCATGGAGTAAGTATAGGGAAGTGTATAATAACATCCATCCCAACACACGTTCCGCTGGCAACCTGGTTACCGTTAGATCGTACATAAACGGAAATACAATCGACATTGTATACATGCATCTGAACAGCGTGAACGAGAACCTGTCAATTGGAAGTTCTATAGAGCCGGGCACAATTATTGGTGTGGGTGGAAGTACGGGGGCGGCAAATAGCTCTTCGAGCGGAGGACCGCACCTGCACCTGTATGTATTGAAAAACGGGGTGAAAAAAGATGTGGAGGATTACCTTTATACCAAATTCGACGCCAATGCCAATGTTACAAGAACTTGCAACAACTAAACACAACATAATCATGAAAAAAACATTATTTTTAATCGCTGCCTTACTTGTTTCGGCAACTTTATTCGCACAACATGACACTATCAGAGTTAATGGGCTAATCCTGGGAGGCTCATATACTGAAGCACAAATAATTGACAGCCTGGGGGTCCCTTCAACAATCGCTGAAAATGACCCGTATTTTGAGGGGTGGAGGACTTTTTTATACCCGGACAACGCAACAGGAGACAACAATGAATTCCTATTCATTGACGGCTCGCTTCAAAGCTTTACCATAAGGGGCAAGGACTTCAAGTTGAACAACTTCCTTGAAGTGGGGATGGATGTATCAGCAGTATCACAAATGGGGGGAGTAATATTCGGAGTTGAACCAGACCTTTTTTGTTGGGCCCCTAGTGAAGAATACAGGAGGATAGGCTATGTCACTATTTTCATCGATACTGCCACTCAAAAAATCAAACTTATTGGTGCAGACACTACAAGCGATGTGATGTGATAACAGGGCATTCTGATAACTAAAATGCTCTGTCATCACAAAATCACATGGTGGGTCAGCTACACAAAGAAGGGGAATTCAAAAAACTTCCTCTTCTTTTTTTTTCATTTTTCGCAATCCCTTGCCCAAAGCCACATACATCCACCATTTGTGCTTTTAATGAGCATCTTATGTGCAATTGTTAAAAAATATATTTAAATTGTACCCCGTTACAGGATTGATTCAAAGCTATTAAGTCTTGCAAACAACTACATAAACAACTACATAATTATGAAAAAAACATTATTC
>DOVA01000216.1 GCA_003520315.1 Rikenellaceae bacterium
AACGTTCAGCGGCGAAACGGGCAAAGCCACCCCAGCCGCATCCGATATCAAGAACATGATCCTTCTGACTGAGATGGATTTTCCGACCAATGAGGTCTAGCTTTTTTTTCTGGGCTTCTGCCAGGTCCTCAGTTTCTTGAAAATAGGCGCAGCTGTACTGGTTGTATGGGTCCAAAAAAGAAAAGAAGAGGTCGTTTCCGAGATCGTAATGCCTACGGGCGATGATTCCCGCCCGGGACGGTGACTGGCGATTAAAGATCTTGGCTGATAGGAAAAATAAAAGCGTCCGGAGATTCCCACCGATTTTCTCCCCCAAGTTCCCTTTGAGAAGGCGATAGATCAATTCATCTATCCGGACACAATCCCACCAACCTGCCATGTAGGATTCCCCCAGCCCAAGACTTTTATCTTTCAGCACTCTGGCATAGAATCGTTCGTCGTGCACCTGTATATCCCAAGGGTTGGCACCGTTGATCCTGATGCCGGTTTCAGAAAGCAATTGCTCAATTATTCCTCTTTTCGCATTCATGTTTCCTCTATATGATCATATAACCTATGCAATGGCTCCTCTTTCTCAGGGTATTATTGATCAGGCATTACTTTTTGATGGAGAGATATAAACAACAATAAGCTTGTATGTCAATGAGATAATGAAGACAAAATGTAGAGGGGTGAATAGTGTTATTACGAATTAAAAGCAAGCATGTCCGTAAGAAATTATTAATACTCACATTCAGGAAGGCATGAGTAGCCTCACTCATCGAAATATTAGCCCTTTGAAAGCACGTTCTTTCATTCCGTATTCATTGATCCAAACTGCAGCAAACCTTCCTGGGAGCCATTCCTGTCCTCATCCTCCTTATATTCCTCGCTGAAGATCTCTCTCCCTGAACAACCGGGGAAGGTTTTTCCATTAAGATATTATTATTTCATACCTGCGATTACATTCATCTGATTATTGTTGATTTCTAACCACTTCAAGTAAATGCCCGTCTTACAGACCCTCGCTTTTATGGTTACGATTTTCTTGACATAGAAGACCGTGTTTCCTATACTTACCCACACAACAAGAAAGTTCTTTCTAAAGAATGGCAAAAGGAAATTGAAATATAATGAATGAATTTGAATCCGTGTCAATATGGCATAAACAAACTGTGCTTAAAGAATTAAGCGCCAAATTAATCAAAAGAGGATTTACTCCGGTAATTTTAAATACTGCAGATACGATTAAAGAATTCATTAGCAAGACTATACCTGTAAACGCGACTGTCGGACTGGGAGGATCTGTTACGCTAAGGGAAGCTGGAATTGATGTTTTGCTTAAATCAAGGGGTAATATTGTATTTGATCACTGGGACAGCAGCAAGAGCTTTGAAGAGACTCTTGACACGAGGAGGAAGCAGCTCACATCCGACTATTTTTTAACCAGCATTAACGCTGTCACAACAGATGGCGAGCTTGTAAATATTGATGGAGCCGGCAACAGGGTGGCTGCAATGATTTTCGGACCCAAGCATGTTATAGCCATCGTCGGATACAACAAGATAGCAAGCAACATGGATGAAGCCATTTGGCGGACAAAAAATATTGCTTCAGCGAAAAACTGCAAGAGGCTGGGACTGAGTACCCCTTGCGCTAAAACAGGATTCTGCACGGACTGCAAACCACCAGTTTCAATTTGCAGGATTACAACCATAATTGATTATAAACCGATGCTGACTGACTTTACAATAATATTGACTCCACTGGAGCTTGGTTATTAATTTAGAAAAAGGTGAGTCCGATTCAAAACAAGAATTGCCGGAAGTCCTCCCTCATATATTCATTGCTACAGATCTCTCTCCCTGAACGACCCAGGAAGGTTTCAGTGGCTATTGTTCTGATATAACCAGAAGCAGCAGCCGACTATTCTTTTCTTCTTACCATTTTGTTTTTTGATATTTTATACAAGTAAAACAAGACAGATAAATGAATGACCTCTACAAAAAAATAATTATCTGATACCTCCGGAACTAATCTCAAAGTAATCTTCTTGTATAAGGGATTATTGTTCCACAAATATTATTTATTAAAACAAAAAAATAAAAATGGTCCCCCAGGAAAACCGACCCCCAAAGGGGGAAGGTTTTTCCTTTTAAGATATCTTATTATATCTTATTATTTCATGTATGTGATTACATTCATCTGTTTATTGTTTACTTCTATCCGGTTAAAGTAAAAGGCCGTTTTACAGACCCTGCATTAAAGTTTTACAGACCCTGCATCCTTTCTTTACAGACCCTGCATCCTTCTTTTACAGACCCTGCATCCCCAGTAACAGCAAGATGATTTTCCTTCGGATTTTCTTTCTTTGATCGCTTGATCGTGAACTTTAATCCATAGAGTCCTTCCGTGTCTTTCTCATAGGAGTCAATCAATCCCTGCTCGATGAGAGGTTTCAATATATTCGTCTCGATGGTACCGGTCAGGTTGGTGATATTTTTGTCCTGAAGGTTTAATCCCTCTATAATCGTTTCAACTTTCAAAGGTATACTCATATAGTCATTATGGACTAAAAACCTTCTATAGAAGACCTGGGCGTTATAGGGAAGGCTATAAAACCGATTGTCCAACCAGTCATAGCTTTTTGAAAGAAGATTATGAGCAAATAATTCTCCGAGGGTTGTATTGAAGGAAATATAATATTGTCTGCTTTGGACAACCCCATCACTTCTCGTATCCCGGTCCACATATCCAAACTCAAACAATCGACTAAAGAGGTTCATGTTGTAGGTTTGCTCTTTTGCTTTTTTCCCATTCCACATGCGAACAGGGAAAACCAACTTGAATTCCACGCGAGAGGTTTCGAGAAGAAGATCCCTGATTTCGTTTGAAGACATATCCAGTGACATGGACTTCCTGAACTCCCTGTCGTCAAATTGAACCCAATATCTCGTCTGTTCAACTCGTTTAATATCCTGGTCGTTCATTGATGATTGATTAGATGATGTGATGTTATTACCGGAGATATTTGATTCCCTAACGGCAATACTGTTCATATCACTAAAGATGGGAGCGGGTTCTTTAGGCAAGAGATCTTTCCCTTCTTTCAGAAGAAGATAATACCCGATGATGTCCATCACCATGTAATTCCTAGCTCCCCAATAACCATTATTGATAAAACAGGTTTCCCCGGATTTTTTGTCTATCCATTCAAATGGGAATTGATTTACTTGCTTCTTTTTTCTGACCACTGGCGGGATTGCCTTATTGATCCCTCTTTCCGTCACAGATCTCCAACCGTTATCATTCCTGGGGGTCATTTTATTGATCGTTTGAGACAGAGCATTGATGATATGGGCATATTGGATATCACCTTTTAAAAATTCTTTCATTTGCATAAGCAGCTCATAATCTCTTTTCAGAACATCAAGATTAGCATTGCGATATTTCGGTTCCGGTAATGCGTTATAGTCGTCAATTATTTTGGCGAGAATTAATAATGTTTCTTCATTTATCATTGCCTTAGTCCTCTCTTTAAAAAAGAAGTTCCAATACATTATGTTATTTGACTGCCCATAGTGCATTGGAACTCCATGATTAATATTTCGTTTTCTTGGGAGTTTTAATTGTTTGCTGTGCAATTGCTGGTTCCACTGGACGATCACTTACCGTCATGAAATTTTTGTCAACCTTCAAAGGAATTCTTC
>DOVA01000169.1 GCA_003520315.1 Rikenellaceae bacterium
TGATCAGTTTGAAGATGAAAAAGCATCTGTTACACTAACCTCTAACTTTGAAGAAGTAAGCAAGAGTCTGGAAACTGAAATCTCTGAACGTCTGAAACTGGCAGGTATAACAGTTATAGAAGCAAGAATCGGATATCTTGCATATTCTCAGGAAATTGCACAGGCAATGCTTAAGAGACAACAGGCAACTGCTATTATTGCAGCAAGAAGTAAGATGGTTGAAGGAGCCGTAGGCATGGTGGAAGGTGCACTCAGACTGCTCTCCAGCAAGAAAGTTGTTGAACTTGACGAGGACAAAAAAGCCACAATGGTTAGTAATTTGTTAGTTGTTTTGTGTGGCGATAAAGAGACCTCGCCTGTTATTAATACAGGAACATTATATCAGTAACAAATCTTCAGATGGGAGAGAAAAAATCATTTGTATTGAGAATTGATCCAGAAACAATGAAGGCAATTGAGAAGTGGGCTGCTGATGAATTCAGGAGTATAAATGGACAGTTGGAATGGATAATCAACAAAAGCCTCAAAGAGGTCGGCAGGCTTAAGGAGGATAAAAAAGAATCTGAGACGTAATATCATCATTCATCATATTTATGCTAACTTTGGCCACTGATAGAGTTGTCATTCTATAGCTCTATAGCATTAAATTTGATAATTGAAAACATATATGTGGAGAAAATGGCTTCTGATTATCGGAATACTTTTGACGTCGCAACTTTCAATTGCCGGTAATCCTGAAGATACTATCCCTACTTCCAATCGTTATATTCATCAGCTGGAAACAGAAGTCCGTCAAGCATATATATTCCCTTCAACTTCTTTTCTGGAAGGAGAAAACAATAAATCAAAAGCACTGCGCAGCGCTTTTTCTGCTCATCTACGCTATGCTTTTTCATTCCCTCCATTATCATATATAGATCGTATTTATGGAAGTCCCTATCAAGGTATAGGTGTGGCATATTACAATTTTGGCGATCGGCAAGAAATAGGCAATCCTATAGCTGTGTATCTGTTACAGGGAGGACGACTGGCCGATTTTAGCTCTCGACTTTCATTAAACTATGAATGGAATTTTGGTATCTCTGCAGGGTGGCACCCTTATGATGTTAACAGCAATCCTAATAATACAGTTATCGGTTCAAAAGTAAATGCATATCTCAATACAAGTGCTTACTTAAATTTCACGCTGTCGCCACAATTTGACTTGACATCCGGCATTTCGCTGACTCATTTCTCCAACGGAAATACCGACTTTCCAAATGCAGGCCTTAATACAATCGGTATAAAGATGGGGTTAACTTACAATTTCAAGAAGAATAAGGCAATACAATTAAATAATACTCCACCTGTTCTCATCAGTGATTTTCCGCGTCACTTTAGTTACGATCTGATATTTTTTGGTTCATGGCGCCGTAAAGGTATTGTATATAATGACATCCCTCTCGCCTCCCCTTACACTTATGAAGTGTTTGGATTTAATTTCACCTCTTTTTACAACATAAGATACCGATTCAGAGCAGGTATATCTTTAGATGGAGTCTATGACAGCAGTGCCAACATTTATACAGAAGAGTATAATGTGACTGCAGATGGACATGATCCCAGTTTTACTTTTTATAAGCCTCCATTAAAAAAGCAACTATCCTTGGGACTCTCTGCTCGTGCCGAATATATTATGCCCTATTTTTCAATTAATATGGGATTGGGAACCAATATTATCCATGGCGGAGGAGACCTGAGAGGACTTTATCAGATAGTGGCACTGAAAATAGAGACCTCACGCAATTCATTTATCCATATTGGTTACAATCTGCATGATTTCAAAGAGCCTAATTATCTGATGATAGGATTTGGTTATCGCTTTCACAATAAATATCCTTTTATTTATCACTCCTTTTAGTTTTTTGTATATGATATCGTGGCCTAAATCTTCATGTTCTTTAACAGGCCTTTGGTGACAGAAGCTATTCTAAAACTGTCACATGCTTTCTGAATTGTTTTGTTATGAACAAATTCTGAGAAGGATCGGTTTTCAAGATACCGAACTGTTTTATCATAAAATTTGACAAGTCCATTGCTTAAAGCCCACGCTATCCCCATATCGACATAGTATTGCCCCTGACGAACCTGAGAAAGATGCTTTAAAGTTGCGTCAATATGAGTAGCATCCATTAAATAATCCATCATAAAGATTACAAAAAAACGCTTTGTAAACTCTCCGTCATCTTCCTTTAGAGGTAAAAAATGACTAAATGCCTCATCAGGACTTTTTTTAAAAATCTTTAAGGCTGAAACAACAGAATCTACATGTGCCCAGTTGTCAAATTTAGAAATCAACGGATCAAGATAAGTGAAAAGAGTTTCAATGGAAATATTTTTTAATTCTCCCAAAATCAGCCCATAAAGAATAATATGTTCATATGATTGGTCCTCTGATTTCAGTGCGTTTTTGAGATAAACCTCAATTTCATTGTCCGTTGAAAGTTCTTTTGCCAACTTTTTCAGTGAAGGCATTCTTACACCAAGTAATTCGTATCTTGTAGGAACTATCTTTTGGTTAAAAAATCTGTATTTCTCCTCAGCAAGTGCTTTTAATTGAAAATCAATATTCTCCTTTATGCTCATACTTTATTACCTATGACAGTAAAAACATCAGGTCATAAAAAT
>DOVA01000266.1 GCA_003520315.1 Rikenellaceae bacterium
CCTCCACAAAAAAAGGTAATACTGTTACCCTTGGCCGGGGTGGATCTGATTATACTGCTTCCCTTCTTGGAGCTGCGCTTGAAGCAGAAGAGATAGAAATATGGACAGATGTCGATGGAGTAATGACAGCTGATCCAAAAAAGGTTAAAGGAGCATTCCCCATACCCTTTCTTACTTATGATGAAGCTATGGAAATGTCGCACTTTGGAGCAAAGGTTATTTATCCTCCGACAATGCAGCCGGCTATGGACAAAAGCATACCGATAAGAATACTGAATACCTTAAACCCATCTTTCAAAGGGACTTTAATTGGAAGAAAAAACGGTGGCGAACGATATGAGATTAAAGGAATTTCATCAATCGACAATATATCCATTCTTCTGATTCAGGGAAGTGGAATGATAGGTGTTGCAGGAATTGCAAAGAGAGTGTTCGGCGCTTTGGCAGATGCAAATGTCAATGTGATCCTTATCTCTCAGGCATCTTCTGAACACTCTATTTGCATAGGAGTCATGCCAGATTCTGCCAGACAGGCTAAACGGAGTATTGAAAAAGAGTTTGCCTACGAAATACAGGCAAAAATTGTAAACGAAGTAAGTGTAACAAATGATCTGTCTATTGTTACGGTAGTTGGAGCTCAGATGAGGCACACTCCGGGAAATGCAGGAAAATTTTTCCAGTCACTAGGCAATATCGGAGTCAATATTGTCGCCATAGCTCAGGGCTCTTCAGAACTTGATATTTCGGCTGTTATACAGAGAAATAATCTTGAAGTTGCATTAAATGCAATTCACAACACCTATTTTAAAAAAAGCAAAAAAGCATCATAATCATTTTTAGAATAAAATAAATCTAATCCCCATGGAAGAGAGAGAGAAATTAAAAGTTGCTGTATTGGGAGCTACAGGTAGCGTAGGCCAAAAATTTATTGAATTGTTGCAAAATCACCCCTGGTTTCAATTGCACGAAGTAGCAGCATCTGAACGTTCAGCAGGAAAAAAATATAAAGATGCTGTCAATTGGGTACAGGCTACTCCTCTGCCAGAAAGTATGGCAAATATGATTGTAAAGGAATGCAGTCCCAATTTGGAAAGCAAAATTCTATTCTCAGGTCTTGATTCATCTGTGGCAGGTGAGATTGAAGAAGAGTTTGCCTCACAAGGTTATTATGTCATTTCCAATGCTCGCAACCATCGTTTCGACAAAGATGTGCCACTTATGATTCCAGAAGTTAATCCGGAACATATGGAGCTTGTCAGAAATCAGAATCGCTCAGGCTTTATTGTTACTAACCCTAACTGCGCAACAATTGGTCTTGTAATGGCACTTAAACCTCTTCAGGACAAGTTTGGGATTGAAGCCGTAAATGTAGTCACCATGCAGGCAATATCGGGAGCAGGCTACCCGGGAGTGGCCTC
Organism: Rikenellaceae bacterium; assembly: GCA_003520315.1. Next base: position 1,419 of record DOVA01000266.1, read on the forward strand.
GCTCGACATTCTCGACAATGTAATACCTTTTATCGGAGGAGAAGAGGAAAAAGTAGAGAGTGAGCCATTGAAAATACTGGGGAAAATTGTCAACGGAGCCATTGAAGAGATAAATTTCAAAATAAGTGCCCAGTGTAATAGAGTCGCCGTAATCGATGGACATACTGAGGCTGTGCAGATTAAACTTAAAAAAAGAACTTCTGTCGAGGAGATAAAAAAGGCATGGATAGAATTTAGATCTGTTCCAAAAGAACTTAATTTACCATCTGCCCCGCTTCAACCCATTCATTATTTCGACAATGATAAATATCCCCAACCAAAACTCCACAGAAATATAGATAAGGGAATGGCTGTGTCAATAGGACGTTTACGAGAGTGTCCGTTATTTGACTTCAAGTTTGTCATTACCTCACACAATACTGTCAGGGGCGCTGCCGGAGGCACTATTCTGATAGCCGAAATGATGTATAAAAATGGGTATTTTAATAATCTCTGAGATTTTAATTATTATAAATAATGAACAAGTGTATAAGGGTATTTGCCCCCGCAACAGTGGCAAATATGGCATGTGGATTTGATGTGATGGGGTTTGCAATTAATAAGCCGGGAGATGAACTTATCATAACAACCTCAAATGAACCTGGAGTTAAAATCACAAAAATCACAGGAGACGAAGGAAAATTGCCTCTTGAGCCTGCCCTTAACACGGCCGGCAAACCGATACTTTCAATGGTAAAAAAGTTCAGGATAAAATGTGGCGTTGAAATTGAGATTAACAAGAATATGCCTCTTGGCAGCGGACTTGGTTCAAGCGCCGCAAGTGCTGTTGCGGCAGTTTTTGCTCTTAATGCTCTCTTCGAACTCAAACTGTCTAAAGATGAGCTTCTGAACTTTGCTCTCGAAGGTGAACAACTATCAAGTGGAACTGTTCATGCTGATAATGTTGCTCCATGTCTTTATGGTGGAATCGTTTTGATTCGCTCCAACAAACCTCTTGACATTATAGCACTGAAAGTGCCCGACAAACTTTACTGTACTATAATCCACCCACAAATCGTGATCCCCACAAAAGATTCTAGAAGGATATTGCCTGCAGAGATACCGCTTTCAAGTGCCGTGACTCAGTGGGGAAACATAGCGGCTCTCGTAGCCGGAATTATGAAAAGTGATTATGATCTCATTGGACGCTCACTGCAAGACGTTGTTATAGAACCTGTTCGGTCTCAACTTATCCCTGGTTTTTCAGAAATGAAAAAAGCAGCTTTGGACAATGGTGCACTCGGTTGCAGCATATCCGGCTCCGGACCGTCACTGTTTGCTCTTTCAAAAGGGATAAAAACAGCTTCTCGGGTTGGAAAAGCAATGCAAAAGTGTCTAATTAAGTACAATCTTCAATCTGAACTATATGTGTCAAAGGTTAACAAAAATGGTCCTGAAATTTTGAAAGACAGATAGATCAATGAAACTCTACAGCACTAACAACAAAAACAATCAAGTCTCATTCAAGGAAGCGGTAATTAAAGGAATAGCCGATGATGGCGGATTATACGTTCCTGTTTCACTGCCACAAATGCAAGAAGCCTTTTTTGACAGAATAGGGATCCTCGACTTGCAAGACATTGCATTTGC
>DOVA01000041.1 GCA_003520315.1 Rikenellaceae bacterium
CGTACTCTGAGTGCTGAAAGCTTGCCATATGGTTTGGCTGAAGCAGGAGTTGCAAGCTTTAATACATATCTTTCAACATTCGGAGCTGGGACAGGGTTACTCAAGAATGGTCTTTCTTTTGATGTCAGGTTCTCCCGTAATTCCGGGGATGGTTATATTAGAAACGCTAAAACTGATCTTAAATCTCTTTATTTGTCAGGAGTATGGTTACATGGAAATTCATCCTTAAGGCTGACTTATATTATGGGAGATCAATGTTCCGGCATTACCTGGGAGGGTATCAGTAGAGAAAAAATGGCAGTTGACAGGAGATACAATCCTGCTGGAGAGTATTTTGATCAGGCAGGAAATCCTCACTATTATGATAATGAGACTGATAATTATACTCAACAACATTTTCAGCTTAATTATCTACATCGTCATTCGCAAAATCTGATATTTAACTCCACTATTCACTTCACACTTGGTGATGGTTATTATGAGAATTATAAACAGTCTAAAAAATTTTCAGAGTATGGACTTGAAAATCAAATTATAAACGGGGTTGAATACAAAAAGTCTGATTTTATTATCAGGCAGGCAATGGATAATTCTAACATTACTTGTTTGTCGGGTATAACCTATTTTGGAGAGAAACTTACGGCAACAGGCGGGATATCTTATTCTTATTTCGACGGAGATCATTTTGGAAAACTTATCTGGTCTATGTATAACAGTAATATTCCTGATAAATATCAATGGTATCTCAACACAGGTTACAAAAATGACTATTCTTTATATGCAAAGGGAGAATTTGATTTTACAGATAGGATTATGGCTTATGTTGATTTGCAGTACAGAGGAGTTTTATATGAGATCAAAGGTATAGACAAAGATTTTGTATCAATGAACTTTGACAAGAAGTACAATTTTTTTAATCCTAAAATAGGGATGACTTACAACCCAAATAAAAATCATCAATTATCTTTATCACTTGCTGTAGGTCACAGAGAGCCAAGTCGTTCGGATATTAAAGAATCCATTAAGTCAGGAGTAGCAGACAAGCTGAAGTCTGAAAGATTGTTTGACTATGAGGTTGGTTATAAGTTTGAGTCATCAAAAGTTGCATTCTCTGCAAACTTTTATGCTATGGAGTATAAAAATCAGCTTGTCCCTACAGGTAAGTTGAGTGAGACGGGATACGTTATCAAGGAAAATGTCGACAAATCTTAGAGGAGGGGAATGGAAATCTCTGCTGCATGGGAGCCTTTCACATTTTTGAAAATTGATGGTAATCTTACTTTGAGCAGTAATAAGATTCTTGATTATACTTTATGGACTGACATGTTTGATAATTCATCGGATTGGAATCCTCTTCCACAAAAAAGTACATTTTATAAAAAGACAGACATCTCTTATTCACCGTCTGTTATAGGAATGTGTAGGGGAACTTTAGTAAATAAAAACGGATATCTTCTTGCTCTTTCTTCAAAGTATGTAGGGAAGCAATATTACGACAACACCGCAGATGATACGAGATCTATCCCTTCATATTGTACTGCAGCTTTGATTTTAGGCAAAAGTTTTCATATAGGATTGCAGTCTTCTATAGACATAAATTTTTATGTAGACAATCTTTTCAATAAAATGTATTTTTCTAATGCCTGGATATATATGGCAGAATTTGCAGATGGAGGGAAATATGTCGAAGAGGGTTTTTTTCCTCAACCAGGTAGAAATTATTCATTAAAGGCCACTTTTAGATTTTAGATTTAATGGATCAGAATATTGTCATTGAGCTATTTGGTGCTATCACAGGATTGGTTTATGTCTATCTTGAGATTGTACAACGGAGAACTATGTGGATTGTGGGCGGTGTATCCGCCCTGATCTACATAGTTGTATTTTTTTCATCGGGTCTTATTGCTGCCTCCTTTCTCCAGCTATGTTTTTTTGGTATGAGTGTTTACGGCTGGATTGCATGGAGTAGAGCTGATGACAAGAATGCTCCGAAAGTAGTAAAGTTGAAAAGAAATAAATTAGTTACTTCAATTATCTGCTCCTTAATTTTTTATGTGATTATTTCATTTTCACTGGTTAAATTCAGTTCAGACCCAATGCCGTACATTGACTCTTTGATAACTGTTCTGAGCCTGTTGGCTACCTATTGGGTAATAGGGCGTCATTCTGAAAATTGGATCGTGTGGATAATAAACAACGCTATTGCAATTTATCTCTATGCAAGTCAGGCTCTTTATCCAACAGTGCTTCTATATATTGTCTATTTGATCTCATCTTGTATTGGTTACCTGCATTGGCTAAAACTATCAGCAGTTTCTGTGAAAAATTAGGTTGATGTTTGCAATAAAATATCAAAAAACGTACTTTTGCCAGGCTATTGTATAAATTTCAATAATAAAAGACGACATGATTTTAATTGCAGACAGTGGCTCAACAAAGATTGACTGGAGAGCTGTTGGAAGTGACAGGAGTGTCAAAGGCTTTACCACACCCGGAATTAATCCTTATTATCAGACAGATGATGAAATAATTGAAGAATTTAAGGAAAATCTTCTTCCTAATATACCATCAAACGTTAAAGTAAGTGAGGTGAATTTTTATGGTGCAGGGGTTACTCCCGAAAAGACAGGTAATCTAAGCATTTGTTTTAAAGCGCTTTTTGATGATGTAAAGGTCTTTGCATCTACAGATCTTCTTGCTGCTGCAAGGGCTCTTTGTGGGCATGAACCGGGGATTGCTGCCATTCTCGGTACAGGAGGTAATTCCTGTTTTTATGATGGAACCAAAATCGTGGATAATGTTCCTGCATGTGGGTTTATTCTTGGTGATGAAGGCAGCGGTGCCGTTATTGGCAAAAACTTTATCTCAGATTATCTTAAAAGGCAGATACCTCAAGACCTGAGGGCATGCTTTGATGAACGTTTCGGTCTCGATTATGGAGCAATTGTGGAAAAAGTTTATAAACAGCCTTATCCAAACAGATTTCTTGCTTCATTCTCCCCATTTGTTCATGAAAATAGAGATAACCCTTATGTCAAGAGATTATTGAATAAATGTTTCGGTGATTTCATTACCCGTAATATTCTTCAGTATGACTATAAAAATTATTCTCTTAACATTGTAGGGTCTGTAGCCTTTTATTATCAGGATGAAATCAGAGAAGTTGCTTCGGAATATGGAGTTATACTTGGCAAGATTCTCAAATCTCCCATAGAGGGGCTTGTTAATTACCACTTGAATATGTAATTAATTTAAAATATGAAGATAACAGAATTGCCATCGAATTACAGTGACCTTGAAAAAATGTCTACAAGAGAACTTCTTGAAAACATTAATCGAGAAGATAAAACTGTGCCGTATGCTGTTGAAAAGTGTATTCCTCAGATTGAGAAATTGGTTGAGAATATTGTTCCACGCATTCAAAATGGAGGTCGTGTTTTTTATTTGGGAGCAGGAACAAGCGGAAGACTTGGCATACTTGATGCTTCTGAGATTCCACCAACTTTTGGGGCCCCTTATGATCTCATGATAGGGCTTATAGCAGGTGGAGACAAAGCTATCAGAAAGGCGGTAGAAGCGGCAGAGGACAGTTTTGAGGGTGGTTGGCAAGATATGCAGCAATATGGTGTAGACCAGGACGATGTAGTTATTGGTATCGCTGCCTCAGGCACTACTCCTTATGTCTTAGGTGCTGTGATAGAGGCTAAAAAAAGAGGAATACTCACAGCATGTGTAACATGTAATCCCGATTCTCCACTGGCTACTGAAGTCGATATCCCTATTGTGGCTGTGGTAGGTCCTGAATTTGTCACTGGAAGTACACGTATGAAATCGGGTACAGCTCAAAAACTGATTTTAAACATGATTTCAACTGTTTCCATGATAAAACTCGGTCACATAAAGGGTAACAAAATGGTAGACATGCAGCTTACAAATGCAAAACTCATAGACAGAGGCACCAGGATGATTATGGAAGAGATTGAATCAAATGATTACGAATTTGCTAAATCGCTTCTTCTAAAGCATGGTTCTGTGAGGAAGGCTGTCGACTTTTACAATTCGTCAAAAGGTCTGGCATAGATGTTATATCATAATTATCCTTCAAGACTGCTTCAAGATGCTGTGGAAGAGTTATCCTCACTTCCAGGTGTTGGGCGTAAAAGTGCTTTGCGTTTTGCCATGCATCTTCTTAAACAGCCCAAAGAAAATGTCGAGAGATTTGGCCAATCTATTATTCGTCTCAGTAAGGAATCCAAATTTTGCAGGGATTGCTTTATGATTTCTGATTATGATGTTTGTGAAATTTGTGCGGACAGTAGAAGGGATCACTCAATTATTTGTGTGGTAGAAAGTATCAGAGATGTCATAAGTATTGAGAATACCATGCAATATAATGGTATATATCACGTACTTGGAGGAATAATTTCTCCAATGGACGGAGTCGGTCCTTCTGATTTGACAATAGAACAACTTTTAAGAAGAGTGGAGGATAAAGGTATAGAAGAAGTGCTAATCGTGCTTAGTACTACAATGGAGGGAGAGACAACTTCTTTTTACATATATAAGCAACTCAGCAAGTTTAATATTAAGATTACTACTATCGCCAGGGGAATAGGGTTTGGTGATGATTTGGAGTATACCGATGAGGTTACCCTTGGCAGATCTATTCAAAACAGACAACCTTTTGTACCATTAAAATAAAAATTAATTATTATGCATCAATTTCCGGTATCTTGGCTTTTAATTGCCTTCACACTTTACACAATAATGCTTTTTGCTGTTTCTTGGTATACATCGAGGAAAGCAGATACAGGAGCATTTTTTTCTGGGAACAAAAAATCTCCGTGGTATATAGTAGCTTACGGAATGATAGGAACATCAATTTCGGGAGTTACGTTCATCTCTGTTCCCGGGAATGTGCTTAATCAGAATTTTTATTATATGCCTCTTGTCTTGGGCTTTGTGGTGGGTTACATAATTATTGCCAAAGTACTTATTCCTCTCTACTACAAGATGAATTTAACTTCAATATATACCTATCTCGAACATCGTTTTGGTTTTTTTACTTATAAGACAGGGGCTTCGGTATTTATGGTGTCGAGAGTGCTTGGTGCAGCTGTGAGAATATTTGTTGTGGTCTTGGTGCTTCATACCTTTTTGCCTGCAGGTTCTGTCCCGTTTTGGGTAGTTGCCTTCATTTTCATGTTGCTTATATTCCTGTACACTTTTAAGGGAGGTGTTAAGACTATTATTTGGACAGATGTATTGCAGACTACCTTTATGCTTCTCGCTGTTTTTCTTACTATATTTTCTATTTCGAGGGCAATGAATTGGCATTTTGGCGATATGGTATCGGCAGTTGCATCTACAGACTATTCTAGATGGTTTGACTGGGAGTGGTCGCATGGTACAAATGCAATAAAACAGTTCATCAGCGGAATATTTATCACTGTCGCCATGACAGGGCTTGATCAAGAGATGATGCAAAAGAATCTTTCGTGCAAGAATATAAAAGAAGCTCAAAAAAATGTCTATACAACGAGCATAACAATTGTAATTGTAAATTTTTTCTTCCTTTTGATGGGAGCTCTTCTTGCTATTTTTGTTGACTCTAAGCTTGGAGGCATGCACAGTATTGGCCTTGCAGATGCATCAGGTGTATTTACTAAAGCACAGACAGACAAACTTTTTCCTGTTATAGCGAGTCAATATCTTGGACTTGCGGTGGGACTTTTCTTTATTATTGGTTTGATTTCAGCCTCCTATCCAAGTGCAGGTGGTGCTCTTACATCCCTTACAATCTCTTTTTGCATCGATTTTATGGGATTTAACAAGCGGAAAGATCTTACCGAGAAGAAGAAACAACATATCAGACAAATTGCTCATGGAGTATTTGCTCTTCTCTTTTTTATAATTATTATAATATTATATATGGTTAATAATCAAGCGGTTATAGATCTTGTTTATTTGCTGGCTTCATATACTTATGGTCCTCTTCTTGGATTTTTCTTTTTTGGACTTCTAACAAAATATCAGGTTAAAGACAAATATATGCCTTACGTAGCTATTGGTTCGCCGTTGCTCTGTTATCTTCTGGATGTGGCTGGCAAAAGTCTTCTCGGATTTGGATTTGGATTTACGATACTTATAATTAATGGACTTATAACATTTACTGCCATGTACCTCTTGAGGGAAAGAGGAATAAAGGTAGCTAAGGTATAATGTCAACTCTTGAGATTGTTGGACTTGCTATTGGCTTATGCTTCGACACGTTTGCAATCTCGCTTTCTTCGGGAATTTGCCTGCCTCAGATAAAACGTGGAGAGTTTCTTAAAATTGTATTTACTTTTGCATTAATTCAGTCTCTCTTCATGGTCGCAGGATGGTTATTAGGCCTTGGTTTGGAGAATCTTATCAAGACATATGATCATTGGATTGCATTTGCAGTTTTACTTTTTATAGGAGGAAAAATGATTTGGGATGCCTTTTTCAAAAAAGGTGACGGGGAGTGTATAGATATAAGGAGATTCAGGATAATGATAATTGCAGCTTCAGCTACCAGCATTGATGCCCTAGCCGTTGGAGTTACTCTGGCTATTATTGACATAATTATTTCTGAATTTCTTTTTGCTATTGTTGCTATATTTATTACAACGGCTCTTGCTTCTACAGTGGGGTTGAAATTCGGTAGGAGAATCGGGTTGGTTGTCGGGGGTANNGTATTATAATAGCTATTGGTATAAAAATATTGGTTGAGCATTTGAATTTTTTGTCTTAACTTTGCCACAAGCGGAATATTTAAATAATAAAATTGATAAGTAATGCCTTTCCGTGTATCAGCAATATCATATTTGAATACGGTTCCATTTGTTTACGGGTTGCAAAATCATCCTGTGAGCAGATATATTGATATTGAATTCTCAACTCCTGCCAAATCTGCTGAGAAGCTTATCAAAGGCTACACTGACATAAGTATTGTTCCTGTTGCTGTCATTCCTCAGGTTGAAAACAATCTTGTTTTTTCGGACTATTGTATTGGCGCTACTGGGAAAGTTGCATCTGTTCTTTTATGCAGCGGGGTGCCGCTAGAGAAAATTAAGACTATTTATCTTGATTCAGAATCGAGAACATCAGTTCTATTGACTAAATTGTTAGCTGAACGTTTCTGGAAGATAAGGCCTGAATATGTATCTTTTGATTTTTCAGATTCAAAGTTAGATTCTGAATTAAGCTATCTTTTAATAGGAGACAAGGCTTTGAGGCATGGTTATGACTTTCCTTATGTTTATGATCTTGCTGAAGAGTGGATTAAATTTACTTCATTACCTTTCGTTTTTGCTTGCTGGACATCAAACAAAGATCTTGATTCTTCTTTTGTGGCAGAGTTTAATGAAGCTCTTGAATTTGGAGTAAATAATATTGACAAAGCTGTCGAGAAATATACAAACGGGTTTGAAAGAGAATATGCTCTGAGATATCTTGCTGACAATGTCTCATTTAATCTTAGTGCAGATAAAAGAAAGGGTCTGGCGGAATTTTGGTCACTTGCACTTGAGGAACTTAAGTCAAAAGTCCGATGGTTTGGCTAAATTGATACCCTAAACCGGTAAATATTTAGTAATAAACCATTAAATGATTTTGACATGCTTGAAATATTTTACAAGAATAGAGGACAGGTACTAACCTCAAATGAACTAAGTGCTCTTGAGAATCTTGGCTATGACGATGTGTTGTGGATTGATTTGTCTTCTCCTACAGGTGAGGAGAAGAGAGCTATAGAGGAGTTTCTGAATACCAATCTTCAAAGCCGTGCTCAAGCGGAGGAAATTGAAAGTTCTTCTCGCTATTCGGAAGATGAAAATACAATTTTTGCCAATACCAATTTTTTGATACCTGGTCCAGAAAGTTACAGCATGGAGGCAGTTTCGTTTATTCTTTGCGAAGGAATAATGATCACTATCCGTCATGTTCCGCTGAGGAGCTTTACTGATATACAGAGAAAAATTATTGCTAATTATAAAACCATGCCTACCGGTTATCATATATTGGTAGGTATTCTCGAAAACAGGATTGACCTGGATGCTGACATGATTGAATTGATGTCAAAGGAAATTGCTCAATACAGTAAGAAAGTAAGTCTTGGTGGGGCAATGGGTGAAGATCTTCTTCTGGATATTAATCAGTTGCAGGAGAACACTATGTTGGTCAGAGAGAACATCGTTGATAAACAAAGGATGATATCGGGTATTCTTAAGAGCGATAAGTTTCCAAGGGACCTTTTTCCCAAGCTTGATATACTTTTGAGAGATATAAATTCTCTTATTAATCATACAAATTTTAGTTTCGAGAGGCTAGAGTACTTACAAAACACTGTTTTAGGTCTTATTAATCTGGAACAGAACCGAATAATGAAGATATTTACTTTTGTTTCTCTTCTCTTTTTGCCACCTACACTTATTGCAAGTATTTTCGGAATGAATGTGGAACTGCCAAATTTTGGAGGATTTGATTTTATTGCCATAATGCTGTTAATGGTAGTGGCGGTATTTATTGTCTCAATTATCTTTTTCAGAAAAAAGATGCTCAATTGACCTTTACGCTATCTGAAAGCATCTTTTTAGTTGTGAGAAATTTGTTGTACAGAAGTAGAGAAATGATACTGAAAATGCCTATGCACGAGAATATCAGCCAAAGTGCAGACAGGTTTCCCATATTATCTACATATTTGACATAGAGCCTTGAACCAAGAAAACCTCCTATACTGCTTCCTATAACTCCATATAGAAACGAAT
>DOVA01000115.1 GCA_003520315.1 Rikenellaceae bacterium
TTCCTCGACTTTGGCTCTCCAAGATGTTCTCCTTGTCTCTATATGAAGAATAAAATCTTCACCATTGACAGCGTGGCCGATTTCGTCAATAGTCACTTTATCAGTGTAGATTATATGGAAGGAGCAGAAAAAACAAGATTAAGCCAAATCTATGGAGTTTACACTGAACCGGTTTTCCTGATTGTTGACCCTGAAGGAAATCTTATGCACAGAACTGAAGGTAGATGCACTGCCGGAGAGATGTTAGAGAGATTCCGACAAGGCCTTGACAGAGAAAACAACCTTGCTGCACAGTCTCGTGATTATAAAAATGGAAGAAGAGATCCGGATTTTATCTTATCCTACCTTAACACTTTGCACATAGCAGGTCTTAGAGAAGAGAAGCAGGCCGTACTGAAAAATATTTTCTCAGACAATTTCCCTTTGGATTCCCTTAAAAAACCTTCATATTGGAATGTTTATGAAAAATTCGATGAGTCTGCTACCAGCCGTCAGACACTCTTCGTAATGGATCATTTTCAGGAATTCATTGATCTTTTTGGCGAAAAAAATGTATACTCTAAAATTGATCAACTTTATGGTAGCAAAGCGAGAATATATATTTTTGGTAAATCTGCTCCAATAGAAGATCCTGATTTTTTGACAGTTCTAAAATATGCGCAGAAGAGTGATCATCCAAATGCTTCAATCTGGCTTACTTATTTGGTCCCGGCTCAGTATAAATTTTCAGACTGGGTTGAGATGGCTAAGGCAGTTGAAAGTGCGATGTCATTCAACATACTCAAAGGCACTTCTCGCAATCTGTATAAAAAAAGCATGTCAGAACAGCTTGCCTGGTATTGCAACGATGTCAACGCCCTTCAGTATTCAATAAAGTGGATCGACGAACTTATTCCTCAAGTGGATAATGAGATGAAACAATCTCTTCTATATACAAAGAACGAAGTAATAGAAAAAATTAAAGTTTTAAACAAATAGTAATAGCTTGATAATTAAACGATAAAGAGGGTGCCCAGCTCAACAGGGCACCCTCTTTCTTTTATTTAAAACACTAATATCCAAAGATTTCCTTAAGCTTATCAGTCAATTGTTCAGTATCAAATTTGCCAACAATTTTGCCTTCCCTGTCAATCAAATATTTAGTTGGAAGATAATGCACTGCGAACTTCTCATCTAAATCATTACTCTTGTCAAACTCCCTATTTTTGGACTCTTTAAGCCCTCTTAATACGTGATGAAACATATGTATACTGTCTTTAGCGACAGCGGCTCTCCATTTATCAGGATGGCTGTCATCATCTGAAACACACAATATCTCAAGACCTTTATCATGATATTTTGAATATATCTCTCTTAAGTGAGGATTGCTTTGACGACATGGGACACACCAACTTGCCCAAAAATCCAATATAACATATTTGCCATTGAAATCTGAAAGAGAAAGCTTATTGCCATTAATATCAACCGTAGTAAAATCCGGAGCTAAACTACCTGGGAGAACTCCTTTTTTTGAATTTAGATCTTTTAATATCAACTTAGCTGTTTTACCATTTTTGACATTTTGACTAAGAAGATTATAATAAAAATCCAGTGAATCTACTTCCATATCTGACATCATGCCATATAATGCAAAGGCCGAAACAAACGAATTCGGATTTTGTCGAATATAATTGCAATTATACTTTTTTAACTCGTCACTAACTTTTCTCATCTCCTCTTCTCCGGCCTTATTATTATGAAGTGTCTCCATTTGTTTATAGAAAGTTTCCACTTTGTCTTGATAGGCCTTAAACAGCTCATTTGCAGCCGATCCCACAATCTTGCCATTCTTGAAATCTCCCCATTTTAATGATACAAAGATATCTCCTCCATCTATATAGAAAGAAAGCAAATTGGGATTTTCCCTCGAATTTATATTACCATCTGAGATAATAACATTTGTTGGCTCGTCAACTGAGCCTTTGAAAATAAATTTACCATCTTTAATTTGACAAGAGTCCCTGGTATTATGAAATGTTTCCATGTCAAATCTATCCATGTAAATCATCCCATTATTTTTCCCGTCAATTGTACCAATAACTGGAAACTTTAACAAGCCTGGCTGGATATTAACCTGCTGAGCTGGTGCAATACTGAAAAATGCAAGTAATAAAAGTGCCGATAAAATCTTTTTCATAACATTAAAAACTAACTCTTTGATATAATTAACAAACTTCTGGAATTTTCCCCTAAAATATTTTCTCAAAATTTTAGGGGAAAATCAAGTTCAATTGTATTAAATGATGTTGGAGGGTAAGGCTGGGACTTGTGTGTTTTATATGGAGAATAGTAAGATGACAGTTTCAGCAAATGTGGATTCTCTTCAAAATGCATCCATTGAGCAGGCAAATAAAGAAGTTGATGAGCTAACATTTAACTTTATAAAGGAAAATCCAAAATCTTATTACTCACTTATATTAATAAGTCGTATGGTAAAAGGCATGAGTGCCGATAAAATTGACAGATATATCAAGATACTCGATCCAAAAAAGGAAGCAGTTGTCAAAAAATTCAAAACAGATTTGAAAGCTTCTCCAACAGCAATTACTGTTGACAATAACGATAACCTCTATCTTGCATCCAGGACATGAGGTATAATGAAGTGTCCTCCAGCTATTTAATTATAGTTTAGTTTAATTTTAGTTTGTTATGAAAGGGATAATAAAAATCCCATGTGTAGTTGCTGCAGCCTGCTTGTTAATTGCAGGCTGCAGAAGTGCACAGGAAATTTCGATTGAACAGTTTGAAGAGACAGCGTTGGTTCCAACTGTAAGGGCGAATATAAACTAGAGCAGTAAAATGATATGAAATTTTTGACTGCTACATTAGCCGGGAATCTGCAAAATAATAATAGTGGTGATATCTGGTCATACAGAGAAAATTATGTCCCCCTGAAATGCAGTAGCGCGCAGTTGGAGTAATAGTATTATCCTCAAAATTGTCTATTTTTGTTTTAATTTATGATAATATCATGAAACAATATCTCTCGCTTCTCCAGCATATCATGGACTATGGAATTCTCAAAGGAGACCGCACCGGCACCGGAACTAAAAGTGTGTTTGGCTATCAGATGCGGTTTGACCTTGAAGAAGGGTTTCCTCTTCTTACAACCAAAAAACTTCATCTAAAGTCCATTATATATGAATTATTGTGGTTTCTGAGGGGAGATACAAATATTAATTATCTTCATGAACATGGTGTGACAATTTGGGATGAATGGGCCGGCCAGGACGGAGAGCTTGGACCTGTTTACGGACACCAGTGGCGTTCCTGGCCGGCCCCCAATGGCAAAAGCATAGATCAGATATCTTTGTTAATAGAAGGGATCAAAACTAATCCAGATTCGCGCAGGCATATTGTTTCTGCCTGGAATCCCGCAGAAATTGATAAAATGGCATTACCCCCATGTCATGCTCTTTTTCAATTTTACGTGGCAAACGGTAAATTAAGCTGCCAACTTTATCAGAGAAGTGCAGATGTTTTTCTCGGAGTTCCTTTTAACATAGCATCATACGCCCTGCTCACAATGATGGTTGCACAAGTATGCAGATTGAAACCCGGAGAATTTATTCATTCATTCGGAGACGCTCACATTTATACCAACCACTTTGAACAGGTAAAAGAACAACTTTCACGCATCCCCCGGCCTCTGCCCAGAATGTTAATAAATCCCGACGTGAAGGATATTTTTAACTTCAGGTATGAAGACTTCAAACTTGAAGGTTATGATCCCTACCCTTCCATAAAAGCCCCTATAGCAATTTGAATGACATGACTACAACTAAACCTCAAATATCTATTATTGTAGCACTTGCAGAAAATAGAGCAATTGGCAGAGACAACAATTTGTTATGGCACATTTCCGAAGATTTGCGCAACTTTAAGAAAATTACAAATGGTCATACTGTTATTATGGGAAGAAAAACATGGGAATCTCTTGGCAGGCCTCTTCCCAATCGAAGAAATATTGTTGTAAGCAGAAATATGTCAAATTATCTTGCAAACAGCATTCCAGGAGTAGAATTTTATTCCTCAATTAATGAAGCCATAGAGGCAGCCTCTGCAAGTACAGAAAAACATCCTGACTCTTTAGACGAAATTTTTATTATAGGAGGAGGAGAAATTTATCGCGAAACAATTCCAATTGCTTCAAAAATATATCTTACACTTGTCCACACTATTATTGATGATGCTGACACTTTCTTTCCAAAATTAAATCCATCTGAATGGCATGAAATTCACAGAGAATCATTTGATTATGGAGAAAAATATGAACACCCTTTTGAATTTGTTGTCCTTGAACGCAATAGTGTAAAGTAATTTAACTGCAGTTTGTCTCACAATTCTCGGCAGATTGACCATATTCGACTTGAATGGTTGCATGTTCTATGTCAAATCTGTCATGCAATTCACGCTGTATTTTGATAATAAAGTCTGTATCAGTTCCAACCTTAGTCAGAAGGTGCACAGTAAGGGCTGCCTCTGTAGTACTCAATGCCCAAATATGTAAATCATGAATACCAGCAACTTCCGGAAGACTTTCAAGAAAACGGCGGACTTCTTTAATGTTTATGTTGTCAGGAACCGCATCAAGCGCCAGATTGACCGAGTCAACGAGCAAATGATACGAGCTGTACAAAATCACAATTATAATAATAAAAGAGACTATGGAATCAATCCAGAATATACCTGTAAATGCAATAATAATTCCCGATACTACTACTCCAAATGACACAAGAGCATCTGCTACAAAGTGAACAAACGCACTTCTAATATTAAGGTCACGCTTTTTGCTCTTCATAAATAATCCTGCAGTTAATCCATTGATAATTATTCCTATCGCTGCAACAATAATTACACTGAGTGAGTCAACTTCAGCGGGGTTTCTCAATCTCCCTATAGTCTCAATAAGAATGAACACAACTGCAACCCACAACAAAAGAGTATTCAAAAGAGCAATAAGAATTGTTGAGCGACGAAATCCATACGTAAATTTCAAAGTGGGTTTTCTTTGGGAAATAATGACAGCAATCCAGGAAAAAACCAAAGCCAAAACATCACTAAAGTTATGGCCTGCATCAGCTATCAGCGCCATTGAATTTGACAGTAATCCGTAAATTATCTCAACTGCTATAAATATTACGTTAAGAATAATGCCCCATTTAAAGGCACGGCCAGGATTATCATGAATTTGAATATGGTCATGTTCCATGAAATAATCATATTTAATCTTTATTTTTCAATATATAAAACAAAATTGGGTACTCTTTTGTTATATTTATAAAATCGATTTAAATGAAACAGTTATTTACAATTCTATTTTTTATTGCTACAGTCCCAAGTTTGGCTGTAGCACAAAATAACAACAAATTGTCTAACAATAAAAACAATATTAATATGAAAACAATAAGCACATTAGAATTTCCAGAACTTCCATATTCGCCAGAGACTCTTGAACCTTTCATTGACAAACAGACTGTTGAAATTCATTATGGTAAACACCAGAAAACCTATTTTGATAATTTCATGGCAGCAGTGAAAGGAACAGATGCTGAAAACCTCACAATTCTTGAACTGTTCAAAAATATCAGCAAGTACCCAGCTGCCGTAAAAAACAATGGCGGAGGATTTTATAACCATATACTCTACTGGGAAAGCATCAAACCAAACAGTGGAAAACCATCCGCAAAGCTTACTGATGCCATTAATAAGAGTTTTGGTTCCCTTGACGAATTAAAGAAACAATTTACCGATGCTGGTAAAAATCGTTTTGGAAGTGGTTGGGCATGGCTTTGTGTTGACGACAAAGGCAACCTGTTTGTCTTTTCAACTGCAAATCAAGAAAACCCTTTAATGGATGTCGCTGAGAAGCATGGAACTCCTCTTATTGCAATGGATGTATGGGAACATGCTTACTATCTCAAGTATCAAAACAAAAGAGCAGACTATATAGAGGCTTTCTGGCAGATAATCAATTGGGAAGTTGTTTCTCAAAAGTACGAAGCATTAGTTAAATAACCGGATTGCTGTTAACTCATTGAGTGAGCTCCCTGATAATGTCCGCTGCGCTTTCCTCTGTAGTAACCATTGACGCAATTTGACCTATCTCGAGCTCTCCTTCTTGAAGGTCACCCTCGAAAATACCTTTTTTGG
>DOVA01000210.1 GCA_003520315.1 Rikenellaceae bacterium
TTCCTTTCAAAGCCAGATCTGATAATATTGGATTTAGAAAAATTTAACTGTTTCATTATATCATTGGCAACTTCGGGTGTTGCTGTAGCAGTTAGAGCAATAACAGGAACATTCCCGACAATATCTCTGATATCTTTTATTAACAGATAGTCGGGACGAAAATCGTAACCCCACTGTGAAATACAGTGAGCTTCATCCACAACAAGAAAACTAACATTCATGTTAGATATCCTGACCCTGACTATCTCACTTTGAAGCCTTTCAGGAGATAGATAGAGAAACTTGTAATCTCCATATATTGCGTTGTCTAACGTATAATCTATCTCATCTCTTGTCATCCCTGAATGAACCTGCAAAGCTTTTATCCCCCTTTTCTTCAAATTTTCAACCTGATCTTTCATTAATGCTATCAGAGGACTTACAACCAAGCAAATACCTTCAACCATCAATGCAGGAATCTGAAAGCAAATAGACTTACCTCCACCTGTAGGAAGAAGAGCCAGTGTGTCCTTCCCTTCAAGAGCAGATTCAATTATTTCTCTTTGAAGAGGACGAAATGTTTCATAGCCCCAGTACTTTTTTAGAATCTCATTTTCTCTTACCATACATTCACAACATTAACAATATGGTTTGATTTTTGTTGCTAATTTACTAATTTTACATCTTCTAAAGAAACGGATAGTAATATTAACCAATAATTTAAAAAATGCTCTATGACAAGTATTGATTTGACTAAGTATGGTATCAGAAACGTAAAGAATGTGTTACACAATCCCTCTTACGAGGAACTTTTTCAGGCCGAAGTTTCAGAAAAAAATGAAGGATATGAAAAGGGTATTCTTACTAAAACAGGCGCAGTATGTGTTAAAACAGGTATCTTCACAGGTCGTTCACCTAAAGATAAATATATTGTAAAAGATGCTACCAGCGATCAGCATATGTGGTGGGATGGAAACATTAACCAACCGGTCTCTCCTGAAATATATAACGAATGCAAGGCTCTTGTTCAGAAACAGATGTCTGATAAGGAGACAATATATGTCATGGATGCTTTCTGTGGCACTAATGAAGATACCAGACTAAAAGTCAGATTTATAGTGGAGGTAGCATGGCAGGCACACTTTGTTAAAAACATGTTTATTCGCCCATCCAGATATGAACTTGAGCATTTTGGAGAACCAGACTTCGTTTTCATGAACGGCTCCAAAGTAACAAATCCTAAATGGAAAGAGCAGGGACTTCATTCTGACGTATTTGTCATGTTCAATCTTACTGAAAAAATAGCTATATGTGGTGGAACATGGTATGGAGGCGAGATGAAAAAGGGAATTTTCTCCATGATGAACTATTTTCTTCCACTCAAAGGCATCGCTTCAATGCACTGTTCAGCCAATGTTGGTGAAAATGGCGATGTGGCTATTTTTTTCGGTCTTTCAGGAACAGGTAAAACTACTCTTTCAGCTGACCCTAAGCGCTATTTAATAGGTGATGACGAACATGGCTGGGACGATCATGGCATATTTAACTATGAAGGTGGCTGTTATGCTAAAACGATAAATCTTAGTCAGGAAAATGAACCGGATATATGGGATGCTATTAGAAGAGATGCACTTCTGGAAAATGTGACAATTAGAGAGGATGGCACACCAGATTATTCTGACGCTTCTGTTACTGAAAACACCCGGGTATCTTATCCTATTTATCATATTAATAAGATTGTTCTTCCTTCAAAAGCAGGTCACGCAAAAAAAATTATCTATCTTTCCGCAGATGCCTTTGGAGTACTCCCTCCTGTATCAATTTTGGACAGAGATCAGGCTCAATACCATTTTCTGTGCGGTTACACTTCTAAATTAGCCGGTACTGAAAGAGGAATTACAGAACCTGTTCCATCGTTCTCTCCTGCTTTTGGTGAGGCCTTTTTAACCTTACATCCAACTGTTTATGCATCTACTCTTGCCAAAAAAATGGACGAACACGGAGCTAAGGCATATCTTGTAAATACAGGATGGAATGGTACAGGAAAGAGAATTTCAATTAAGGATACCCGTGCGATTATTGATTCTATTATTGATGGATCTATTGAAAAGACTGAAAAAAAACATATTCCTATTCTTAATCTCACTGTTCCGGTAAAGCTGGACAATGTTTCAGACATTCTTGATCCAAGAGATTCTTATGCTGATAAAAACGTTTGGGAAGAAAAAGCCAGATCATTAGCTGCCAAATACATAAAAAATTTCGAACAATATTGTGATAATGATGCCGCAAAAAAATTAGTTAAATCTGGCCCACAACTCAATAACGAATAAAATATGAAAAAGGGACTGTTAATTTTGACACTGTCAGTAATTATGGCGAGTTGCTCAAAAAACGATGAGAAGAGGCTTCAGGAGATTATTACAAGCACTGAAGATACTATTCGCCCATTAGCCAAAATGGCAGCTCTTGCTTATTGGAACGGAACAATAACAGGAGACCCTGCAGAGTTTAAAAAATATTCGGATGCCACAATACAAATAACTAAAGTGTTCTCAAATCCTGATACTTTTGCTGAATTAAAAACAATAAAGGAACGGGGGAAAGTTAAAGATTCGCTATTGACCAGACAACTCACTGTGCTTTATAATCAGTTTCTTGCAAACCAGGCAGATACTTCTCTTCTAAATGCAATAATCAACAAAACTTCTGCCCTTGAACTTAAATATGCAGAGTACAGAGCTAACTTCAAAGGCAAACCAATAACAGACAATGAGGTTGAGAGTATTCTTAAAACTTCTACTGACAGTAAGGTTCTTGAGGAAGTGTGGAGAGCGCACAAGGAGATTGGACCGGTTGTTGCCAATGATATTATAGAACTTGTAAAGATGCGCAATAAAGTTGCGACATCTCTTGGATTTGACAACTATCACAGCATGACTTTGGAACTCTCGGGACAAGACCCTAAAGAAATTTCTGCTATTTTTGATGAATTAGATTCTCTTACAAAGGATGCTTTTGTGAAAGTCAAAGGAGAAATGGACTCCGTACTTTCTTTACGATATAAAACTGCTTCGGCAGACCTTATGCCTTGGCACTATCAAGGAAGATATTTTCAAGAATCTCCAAATATTTACCCGGTTAATCTTGACTCGTACTATAAGGGTAAAAATCTGGAAAAATTGACCTCGAATTTTTATAACAGCATAGGAATTGACATTACTAAAGTAATGCAAAACAGCGATCTGTACGAAAAACCAAAGAAAAATCAACATGCTTACTGTACTGATATTGACAACGAAGGCGATATCAGAGTTCTATGTAACATAAGAGACAACGAACAGTGGATGGGAACGATGCTTCATGAATTTGGACATGCTGCCTACTCTTTGGGACATGATAATCCAAATAATCCTTATTTTCAGAGAAGTGCTGCTCATACATTTACTACAGAAGCAATAGCAATGCTATTTGAACGCCTGTCTCGAAACCCTGAATGGATGAAACAGGCTCTTGGTCTTACTCAGGAAGAAAAAGAGAATATTTCAAAAGATTGTGAAAAAGCTGCCAGATTAAAACAGCTCGTTTTCAGCCGGTGGGTTCAAGTTGTATACAGATTTGAAAAATCGATGTACGAAAATCCAGATCAGGATCTTAACAAATTGTGGTGGGATTTGGTTGAAAAATATCAGATGCTCAAAAAACCGGTAGATAGAAACTCTCCTGACTGGGCAACTAAGATACACATTGCACTTTATCCTTGTTATTATCACAATTACCAGTTAGGAGAACTGCTTGCTTCTCAAATTCATTACTATATAGTTGATAGCGTCACTAAATCAGGAGACTACAAAAATGAATGCTACATTGGCAATAAAGATATTGGCAATTGGATGAAAGAGAAGATTTTTAATGTAGGAATGAGATACGAATGGAATGACATGATTGAGAGAGCAACAGGAGAAAAACTTACTGCAAAATACTTTGCAAAACAATTTATTGATTAATTCAATATAGTATCAGGGTGTCGGAAATTATTGCTTTGACACCCTGATTTATTTTTGTTCATTCAAAAACTTTTCAATCTCGCTATCGAGATCTATCCCCTTTTTTAAATGTAGAGTTTTGAAACCCAGTGAATTAGCTGTGTTAATATTCATTTCTCCATCATCAATAAAAAGAGATTCTTCTGCCTTAATTCTTGAATCCTCCATCATTTTCAAAAATATTTCGTTGTTTGGTTTAACCATCTTCATCTGATATGAAAGATACATTTTATCAAAGCAGTCGTTCATATCAATCCCATAAGCTGAAAAAATATCTCTAACTTTACTCATTGCTATGGGATTGGTATTGCTGAGTAAAAAAACATTGTAACTCTTTTTAAGTCTCAACAACGTTTCAAACCTTTTGACAGGAATATCAGAAAGAAAGTCACCCATTGCATTGTCAATTTCATAATCCTTGACAATGTGTCCTATATGATCGCAAATTATTTCTCTAAACCTTGCTGCATCAATAGCTCCTTTTTCAAATTCAAGAAAGAAACCATCCTGAACAAAATCATTCAGAATATCATCAAAATCCTTGAAGCCTAACTTCTTAAAAGAATCTACGCAGGCCTGTCTGTCAAGAGTAATTATTACTCCTCCAAGATCAAAAACAATATTTTCAATCACAAATCCGATATTAAGGAGACAAACAATTGGGTCATCTTATCAGCGGCCCTGTTGGCAGCAGCAATTACTTCTTCCCCATCATTTACAAAATCTTCTGTAAAATCATGAGCCTCGTTTGTAATTACAGATATCCCAAAAACCGGTATGTTGCAATGTCTTGCAACAATTACTTCAGGAACAGTAGACATGCCTACTGCATCAGCACCTACTATGCCATAGAAAGCATATTCAGCAGGAGTCTCATAAGTTGGACCTGTACCTGCAAGGTAAACCCCCTTTTTTAAAGTAATGTCCAAAACGGATGCAATTTTTTCAGCTTTTCTTATTAGTTCCAGGTCATATGGCCTCGTCATATCAGGAAAACGTGGACCAAATTCATCTAAATTCTTTCCAATCAACGGATTAGGCATTAAATTGATGTGATCTCTAATTATCATAAGATCACCAACTTTAAAATCATGGTTTACACCTCCTGCCGCATTTGAAACGAAAAGAGAAGAGATTCCAAGTTTTTTCATAACTCTTACCGGAAGTGTAACCTGATTCATGCTGTATCCTTCGTAATAATGGAACCTTCCCTGCATAGCAAGTACATATTTGCCACCAAGAATACCACCAATCAAGTTCCCTTTATGACCTATGGCCGTGGACTGGGGAAAATGTGGAATTTGTGTATAGGGAATTATACATTTCTCTTCAATTATTTCTGCTAATCCTCCCAATCCACTGCCAAGAATAATACCGACTTTAGGTTTCCTGCCAGAAAGTTTATCACTAATAAAGGCTGTTGCCTCTTCAATTTGTTGAATATATTCCATAATATGAATCTATAATAGTTTTTTATACAATTTGTTAACCATTTGAATAATTTCCTCTTCCTCATCAATTTTTTTATTCTCCATTAAAATATTTCCGTCACATATTAGGGTGTCAATACATGAGCTGTTAGCGGAGTATATTAGATTAGCCAAAAAATTGATATTTGGAGTAAATGCAACGCTATTAACATCCACAAGTGAAAGATCAGCAAGATATCCCTCTTTTATTATTCCAGTTTCAAGACCAAGAGAAAGCCCGCCATTGAGAGTTGCCAGAGATAAAAGTTCCTCCATCGGAAGCACTGTTGGATCCTTCCGCCAGGCTTTCTGGACAAGTGCTGTAGTTTTCATGGTCTCAAGCATGTCAAGATTATTTGAAGAAGCACAACCATCTGTTCCTAAAGATACGATAATCCCGGCTTCTTTGAATTCTCTATACTTGAATCTGTAGCCAGAAGCAATTTTTAAATTGGAATTTATGTTATGAATTATCTTAACTCTTCTTTTTGCAAGTATTTCGATATCTTCATCGTCTATCCAAAGACAATGGGCAGCAAGAGTCTCAGGTCCCAATGCACCAAGAGAATCCAGATATTTTGTAGGAGACATTCCATACTTTTTAAGTGAATCCAAATTTTCAGATTCTGTTTCAGAAAGGTGGAGATGAACAAGCAACCCTCTTTCTCTCGCAAAATCACTTGCCCATCTTATCATATCTTCAGAAACGCTGTAGGGAGCGTGTATGCCTACAGCAAAAATGTTTCTTTCAGGCCAATCCCTGGAAAAATCATACATCTTTTTACATTCATCCTTCATTTTTTCAGATTTAGACTTATCCATTAAATCCAAAATAACGTACGAATGAACAGATCTGAGTTTCATTTCGGCAGTTGCTCTTTGAGCAGCAGGAAGATACCAATATTGATCATTGTAGCAGGTTGTTCCTGATCTTATCATTTCCACACAAGCTAACTTTGTCCCCCAATATACAAGTTCTTCATCAAGCTTTTGTTCGGTAGGCCAGATAACATTCTGCAACCAGTCCATTAAAGACATATCCTCACCAATCCCGCGCAGAAGAGTCATAGCTGCATGTGTGTGCATATTAATAAACCCGGGAATTACATATTTTTCTTTCCCTTCAATTATTCTGTCAGCACCTTTGTCAATATGCTCCGAAATCTTTTCAATACGATTATCCTTTATAAATATATCCGTTATCTTATTGTTGTTATTGACATTTTTAATTAATAGTGTAGACATGTTTCTTTGTTATTAGTAATGTAAAAATAATCAGTTTTTTTACTCTAACTCAAAAATATTTTTTTAATGTCATATTCGTTTTGAAATATAAATATATAAGTCAAAATGGATTTTTATTTATAATTGCATCCTGTTAATTAATAACTCTTTCTTATTATTACCTTTGTGACAAATTTATCAACATATGATAACAAAAGAATTAATATCTCCTAAAAGCATTGTTGTTGTAGGTGGTTCGGATGAGACACAAAAGCCCGGCGGTGCAGTTCTAAGAAATCTCAGAGAATCCAATTATAAAGGAAAACTATATAGTGTTAATCCAAAGTCAGACTTCGTACAGGGAATTAAATGCCATAAAAGAGTCGAAGAGTTGCCTCAGGTAGATTTAGCAATTTTAGCCATTGCAGCCAAAATGTGTCCGGACAGTGTCGAGATATTGTGCAGCAAAAAAATGTGCAAAGCTGTCATAATATTGTCGGCAGGGTTTCATGAAGATGGGCCGGAAGGAGCAATTTTAGAAGAAAAAATTGTTGAAATAGTCA
The DNA here is from genome assembly GCA_003520315.1 of Rikenellaceae bacterium. The sequence continues at coordinate 7,282 of DOVA01000210.1, forward strand.
ACAGAAACGGTGCATCTCTTATAGGGCCAAACTGTATAGGCGTTATGACTCCCAACTATACTGGCATATTCACAAAACCAAATCCCCCTCTTTCAGAAAATGGAGTTGACCTTATTTCCGGTTCCGGTGCTACCGTTGTTTTCATTCTCGAAACAGCCCTCCAGCTTGGCGTAAGAGTCTCATCAATTTTTTCTGTTGGCAACAGTGCCCAGACAGGTATAGAAGATGTCCTCGAATGCCTTGACGAAACATATATTCATAAGAAAAGCGCCCCTGTTAAGCTTCTTTACATAGAGAGCATAAGCTATCCGGAAAAATTGTTAAAACATGCCGTTTCACTTATCAATAAAGGAGCAAAAATTGCTGCAATTAAATCCGGAACAAGTGATGCCGGAAGCCGAGCAGCATCTTCACATACAGGAGCAATGGCAACTCCTGCTTCTGCTGTTTCTGCCTTTTT